>CAYNZI010000036.1:0-11215 GCA_964401565.1 uncultured Spongiibacteraceae bacterium | reverse complement strand
GCCCTCAAACCACGATGATCCAGTTCGATACGGGCACCGGAGATCATTTCAACCGTTTGCAGGTCGCCCGGCGCATGAGATTTGGCTGTGGCAAAGACGGTATATACTCCTTCTGGGAGTTTTAGTTGATAGTGTCCCGATTGACCTAACGCCCAGGTATAGGGGGCGCCATCTTTCAATACAATCACGGCAGGGTTTTTAATTAAGGTATTGCCGTCACTGCGAACTTCACCAAATAGGGTGCCGGAAGGTAGCTGCTGAAACTCAATTTCGGTTTGTACCAATGGCGCGAGATTGCCACTGTCTTCAATTTGCAACCAGGCTTCAAATTCTCTGCTTTTACCGGCTTTCAAGGTGTGCTTTTGATAGCGGTCTCGCCCAGAATATAAAAGCTGCTCTGCGAAGGGAGCGTGTAAGCCGAGAGTCCAATTGCGGTCATAAGCAGCAGACCAATCGGCGTATGCGTTAGCTTCCGAGCTGGCATTCTTCCCTTGTAGGCCGGGTACGCCAAACAAATAGCCGCCGTCTGGCCAAACGACATAGCCGGTAAGAATGTCCGTCAAATCAGTTTTTCCGGTATTGAGCATCACCGTTTTCATGTGCACGCGGCGATCGCCACGGCGTATATGAAACAGGGTTTCAAGTTGCACTTCCCCCCAGTCTCGTCGTGTTCTGACGACGACGTCAGACGGAGTTTGTTGAATAACGTCAACGTGTTGGTAAGTTGTTGGCCAGGCCGACCAGTTATTCGGCATGAAGTCGGCAAGCGAGGCGATATCGTAGTCAACAATGCCATTGCGAACAACAGCAACATCGACGATGCCACCGCGGGCTACTCCCCATGGTGGGGCACTATCGACGGCAAAAGCCACTGCGAACAAACCATTGTTCACCGTAATATCGTGCTCTCCATTGGCTTCACCTCGGGGAATTCCGGTCGGTCCCACCTGAACGCTAATGTCGGCTCGAGCAGTGGAGCTTATAACCAGTATGATCAGCAGCAACACTCCACGGTAAAGACAGTGGCCATTTAGTTGGGCACAGAGAGTTAGCGATGGCATACGTATAATGATCCTTTTTTTTGCTGGCGTTAAATTGCGCCCATGCTACTTGCTGTTCATTTTTGTTAAAGTCTCATAGACTTCCAGCCAATCAGACATTATACGGCAGTCTTGGTCGAGCCTCTACCGGCAAAGCGCTTGCTGTTATGTTGAATCAACCAGAAAAACGATAACTGCATTGGGAGTAGCACAGATTGACTATCATTAGAAAAGTTGCGGTATTGGGTGCCGGCGTTATCGGCGCCGGTTGGATTGCCCGCTTCGCGGAAAACGGGTTTGCGGTGGGGCTGTTCGATCCGGCGCCAGATGCGCGTCAAAAGGTAGAAGCTGTTTTGAATAACGCGGAGCACGCCTATAGTAAGCTAGCGGCCGGGCCCAGAGTGAAAAAAGGCGTTATAACCTATGCTGCCACATTAGCTGAAGCGGTTGCCGGTGCTGAGCTGATTGTTGAAGCGGTACCGGAAGCGTTAGCGTTAAAGCAAAGCGTTTATCGTGATGTAGAAAGCTGTGTTGCACCCGACGTTATCATTGTGTCATCTACCTCCGGTATTTTGCCAACAGACTTGCAAGCGGGAATGACTCATCCCGAGCGACTGTTGGTTGCGCATCCATTTAACCCGGTGTATTTGTTGCCGCTTGTTGAAATTGTTGCCGGCCGCCAAACCCGCGCCGATGTGGTAGAAAAAGCCATAGCAATGTATACCCAATTGGGTATGGAACCCCTACACGTCAAGAAAGAAATCGAAGCGTTTGTCGCTGACCGTTTGCTGGAATCCGTGTGGCGGGAGTCGCTATGGTTGATCAAAGACGGCATAGCGACAACCGGAGAAATTGATGATGCCATCCGTTTTGGTTTCGGTTTGCGTTGGGCGCAAATGGGTTTGTTTGAAACCTATCGACTGGCTGGCGGGGAGGCTGGCATGAAGCATTTCATCGCCCAGTTTGGACCTTGCTTACAGTGGCCTTGGACCAAGCTGATGGACGTGCCGGAATTGACGGAAGCATTGATCGATACCATCGCAACACAATCAGACGCGCAGTCGGGACAGTATTCATTCCGGGAGTTGGAGCGTATTCGAGATGACAACCTGATTGCGATCATGCATGCGCTCAAAACGAATAACTGGGGCGCGGGAAAAACCCTGAATCGCACAGCAGCCATTCGATCAAAGCGTTCGGCGAAGGATGAAACGCAAGCCGCCGCTGCAGAGGATATTAATCAACCTTTGTTGACATTGGCGTGCGTCGTTTCAACGGACTGGACAGACTATAACCACCACATGACAGAAAGTCGTTACCTGCAGTGCTTTGGCGATGCTTCTGATGCTTTGCTGCGCCGAATAGGGGTTGACGCCGACTATGTTGCCAATGGAGGGTCATACTTTACCGTGGAAACACACATCCGCCACTTGGATGAAGTGAAGGCACTAGAACCGATTGAAGTGACTACTCAGGTACTGGCTGGCAAGGGTAAAAAATTGCACGTATTCCATCGCTTGTCACATACGTATGGAAGAATGCTGGCAACAGCTGAACAATTGTTGATTCACGTTGACATGGATACTAGAAGTGCCTGTGAACCCGCGGCGCCAATACCGCAGCAATTAGAGCGGTTCGCAGCGGCTCACGCCGAACTGGATAAACCGGAAGGGTGTGGTCGGGCTATCGGTGATCCGCTGTAGTGTGCGGGAAAGAACACGCCGTAGATAGTGTGACGGCGAACGGACTTTAGGTGCAGTCAGTACTAGTAAAATGCATCGCGGGTCCGTGAACACCGGGGTGCTGGCACAAATCCCTTTCAATGGCTCTATCCGGGTCTGACTGGCGGTTTTTGCCGCTGTCGCTGTTGCCATTGCTCATCGATCCATGGATCCACATTGGCTGCCGTCAAAGGCTCGATGCCAAGAATAATATCAGCCGCTTTTTCTGCCAGCATGATGGTGGGTGCGTTCAAGTTCCCATTAGTGATACGAGGCATAATTGACGAATCAATAATACGTAAATTTGTTATTCCGCGAACTCGACAGTGACTGTCTACGACCGCCATGGGGTCATCTATTGCACCCATTTTACAGGTGCAAGATGGGTGATAAGCGCTTTCGACGTTGTCTTTGACCCAGCGATCAATTTGTTCATCTGACTGTATATCAATGCCGGGTTGAATTTCGTCGCCCCGATACGCATCCATGGCGGGTTGGTTAATAATTTCCCGGGCCAGCCGTATACAGCAGCGCCAGTCTTCGCGATCCTTTTCGCTTTCGAGATAATTAAAGAGAATGCTTGGTTTGTCATTGGGATCATTGCTGACAATTTTTACCCGTCCCCGACTATGGGGTTTGTTAGGTCCGACATGTATTTGAAAGCCGTGTCCGTCAACAGCTGTTGCGCCATCGTAGCGCATGGCGGCTGGGAGGAAGTGGAACTGGATGTCCGGCCATTTTTGGCCGGCCTTCGATCGAATAAAAGCGCAAGATTCAAAATGGTTGCTGCTACCCAGTCCGTCTTTGAAAAGTAACCAGCGGGCACCAATCAGCCCTTTCGCAATCAATCCCAGTTGTCCGTTAAGGGTGATGGGCTGCTTACAATAGAATTGAAAATAAACTTCGAGATGATCCTGAAGATTTTCACCAACGCCTGCCAACTCGTGCACCAAGGGTACATTCGCTTCTTTAAGAACCTCGGCCGGACCAATGCCTGAATGTTGCAAAATGCTGGGTGAGCCAATAGAGCCTGCTGATAACAGCACCTCCTTGTTGGCCAGTGCGGTACGCACCTGTTTACCGATCTGGTATTCAACACCAATAGCTGTTTTTCCTTCCAGTAGGATCTTTCGAGTGGTAGCCCCGGTGATAATCGTCAGGTTTTTACGGGTGGCAGCGCGTCGGAGATAGGCGACAGACGCGGAGCATCGCTCACCGTTTTTCACGGTCATATCCATCGGTCCGAAACCTTCTTGCTGATGACCGTTGCTGTCGTCTGTCGCGGGATAACCCGCATCAACCCCGGCATCGATAAATGCCTGGTAGAGCGGGTTCAATGCCATGCCGTTGCCATTGCCTGTTGCGAGAGGGCCGTCGCCGCCACGATATTCATCACTGCCACCGATCCAGCTTTCAGCTCGACGAAAATAGGGCAGGCAGTGACGGTAGTTCCAGTTTTCAGCTCCCAGTTCTTCCCATTCATCAAAATCGCAGGCATGTCCACGAACGTAAACCATGCCGTTAATTGACGAAGATCCACCGAGAACTTTACCTCTCGGGCAGTGCAATTTCCGGTTGTCGAGATGCGGTTCTGGTTCAGATTCGAAAAACCAGTTAAATTTTGGGTTGTTCATTGGGTAGGACAGGGCTGTTGGCATGCGGATAAATAGATTTTTATCGCTTCCTCCCGCCTCCAATAACAGTACCGAATGGGTGCCGCCGTTTGAAAGCCGGTCTGCTAGTACGCAACCCGCAGAACCTGCACCCACAATAACGTAATCATAACGATTTTCTGGCATCTATCCTTATCTCTGGATCTTGTTTTAGTGGGGGTTATCAAAATTACACCTCAGGACTAATGAGCGCTCGTATACACTGGAATGAGAACACCATAATAACACCTTAAGCCCGTTACCGACGATAAGATCGATAACAGACGGGGTAGGGATAATGGTCGCGGTCGACGCAGGCAAGTTTAGCAGGTGGTGCTGTACCGTTAATAACTGCCAGGGTAACACAATGGCGTCGTGGTCTTGCTTGGCACATAGAAGCTCCCTATAGTGTCGGTCACTTGTTGGCCCCTACGGAGGTTAACCCTGCTGACAATGGAGAGCCAGAATTGCAAACAACGCCCAGCACGGCAGCTCGTCGATATTTTCAACTAGCTGTTATCGTTGTTGCCGCAGGCGCGATCTATCCGCTACTTTATCTCCGGCAAAACTTTGAAGTCTCTATCCTGGAGTCTTTTGGCATAACACTGACGCAACTCAGTCAGTGCTATGCCATGTTAGGGGTCATTTTTGTTGTGACGTATGTCCCTAGTGGTTGGTTATCAGATCGGGTGTCACCACGAACGCTTTTGTCTTTGTCGTTGGCTGCAACTGGGCTTCTAGGATTTTGGTTTTCGACAATGCCATCCTTTGCCGCATTGCAGTTTATTTTTGCGTGCTGGGGTATTGCTACCGGTTTAACCTTTTGGTCGGCACATATTAAGGCGGTAACCTTATTGGCCGATTCAAAAGAGCAGGGCCGCTTTTTTGGATTTCTCGATGGTGGCCGCGGGTTGTTTGAAGCGCTTTTGGCGACTATTGCGGTAGCGTGGTTTTCTTATGCCATGGCATCACAAGGAGACTCGACCCAGCAGGCATTGCAGGAAGTTATCTATCTTTATGTTGCCGTGTTGTTAGTTTTGGCTCCTGTCGTCTATTTTGCGCTGGACGAGACAAAGCCTGAGAAAGGCGAGCAAACGGATGGAGACGTGGATAAAGGCCATTTTATTACGGATATTAAACGCGTTTTGAACAATCGTGAAATATGGCTATGCGCGGCAATTATCATTTGTGGCTAACAGTTATTCTGGGCTACCTACTCTTTTTCAGGATATCTTCAAAATACCTTTGGTATGACGGCCGTGGCTGTGGGTTCAATTACTGTGGCCAAGTTATGGATGCGCCCCATTGGTGCTGCGGCAGCAGGTTTTGCCGGTGATTTTCTCGATCGTCAGCATGTACTCACCGTGTTACTGGTGCTTGCTTCGGCAGCGCTTGCTGGCATAGCATTTTTGCCCGATATCGCAGGAACATTCTTGGTACTGGGTGTCGTATTAGTCATTGGTATATTGACCTATGCGGTTCGCGGTGTGTACTGGGCGACGCTTGATAGTTGCCATGTGCCGAATCGAATAAAGGGCTTGGCGATTGGCGTTATTTCGTTGATAGGTTATTCGCCGGATATCTACTTGCCACTGCTGAATGCTGCATTGTTGGAGGCTTATCCCGGTCGAACCGGTTATGCTATTTACTTTGTTGGACTATCTGCAATGGGTCTGCTCGGAGCAGTGGCTGCGTGGCAGCTGGGCCGTCGAATCCGTCAGCAATCAACATCAATTATCGTCAGCAAGCGACAGTAATAGTTAGCTATACTTCCAAAGAATTGCTGGCGCAGTGTAAACTGCTTTTTTAACAACCAACGAAACTAGCTTATGACTGAAAGCACAACGGGTTCTTACAAACAGGCGTTTGATCAGGCCAATGACATGATAACGGCCGGTGAATTCCAGCTTGCTTTGTCGCAGATCGACGCCATTCTTGAAGTTCACGCAGGAGACGCGAAAACGCACTTTCTTAAAGCGGTTGCTCTCAGGCGTCTCGGTAACCACGAGCAAGCTATCAGCATCCTGCGGAAATTGGCGCAGTCGACTGACAGTGTTGCGTCAATTCATCAGGAGTTGGGATACGCGTTATTCGCCATTGGCCGTATTGATGATTCAGTCGAATCATTGCGTAAGGCCGTGGCTATCGACCCACAATTGGCTAGCAGCTGGAAGCTTTTAGGCGAATTACTCTACCGGGAAGAAGACGAAGCAGAAGCGGAAGAAGCTTTTCGCCGTCAAATGGCCGCGAGTCATCGTCACCCAGGGGTAGTGAAAGCGCTAGAACTTATTCAGCAGGAACGTTATGGCATGGCTGAAGGTATTTGCCGCGACTATCTACAGCGCAACCCAGACGATGTCACGGTGATGAGGTTACTGGCAGAGATCGGGATAAAACTGGGAGTAAGGGAAGATCCGGAAATTTTGCTGGAGCAGTGTTTGAAGCTGGCACCTGACTACCATTTTGCTAGGAATACCTACGCGAATGCGCTGGGGAAGGCCAATAAATATCAACAGGCACTGGCAGAAATAGATTATTTGGAAAAGGTAGAGCCCGGCAATTTGTCTCATGGCATATTGGCAGCATCCATTCTGGTTATGATCGGTGCCTACGAAGACGCGGCTCGCCGTTACGAAGGTATTTTGGCGAAAGTTCCGCAACACGCACAATTACAGAACAGTTATGGCCATACGCTGAAAACCCTCGGACGGCAAAAAGAAGCCATCGCGGCTTATCGCAGAGCGATATCGGTGAAAGACAACCTGGGCGATGCTTACTTTAATCTTGCCAACCTCAAAACGTTTACGTTTGATCCCGAAGAAGTCAAAAAAATGCGCGCCGTTATTTCTACCAGCGATAGCGCCGGCAGTGATTACTTTAATTTATGTTTCGCATTAGGCAAAGCACTGGAAGACCTGCAGGAATATGATGAGGCCTTTAGTTATTATGAAAAAGGCAATCGAGCGAAATGTCATCAGGTTGGCTATCACGCCGACGAAACCCACAGTGAAACGCAAGCCCTGATTAGTGAATGTCGACCAGCGCTATTCGAAAGTGCGTCAGCCCAAGGATGTCAGGCGCCAGACCCGATATTTATTGTCGGTTTGCCGCGGTCTGGCTCTACGCTACTAGAACAAATATTGGCTAGCCATTCTCAGGTTGATGGCACATCGGAACTGCGGGAGATGGTCTCGATAGCTCGCCGACTGGGCGGCAAGCGCAATAAACGTGATGTGTCTAAATACCCGGAAATTCTCTGGCACTTGAGCGAAAGTGAGCGTCGAGAGCTGGGTGAAGAGTATATGGAACGTACCCAAATACAGCGTCAGGGCGCGCCTTTCTTTATTGACAAAATGCCGAACAATTTTCAGCATGTGGGTTTGATTAGCCTGATCCTTCCGAATGCTAAAATTATTGATGCCAGGCGACACCCGATGGCTACCTGCTTTAGCGGCTATAAACAGTTATTCGCGGCTGGCCAAACATTCACTTACAGTCAGTCTGACATTGCTCAATATTACATCGATTATGTGGCCTTGATGGCGCATTGGGATACGGTCTTACCCGGCAAGGTATTGCGGGTGAAATATGAAAATGTCATTGACAATACCGAGCACGAAGTTCGCAGGCTACTGGATTATTGCGGGTTACCTTTTGAAGCGCAGTGCCTGACATTTCACAATACCGAGCGGGCTATTAGAACCGCTAGTTCTGAACAAGTTCGGCAACCTATCTATACCGGTGCGGTAGAGCAATGGCGGAACTTTGAGGGGAATCTCGGCGAGATGAAAACGATGCTTGATCCGCTGATAACGGCTCATGATAGTGTTTAGTCTTTTGAGCTCTGAATTGCTTTCGTGGCCGTTTTTTGAAAAAAAATCGCGCTATTTTGGTGCGATACGGAGTCGCTTAATGTCTATCCGGTCACATAATTTGATAGGTTGACGAAACAGTGGCATAGTGCGACTGCGATTTGAGCATAAGATTCAAAACATGTTCAAAAATAAATTACACAGGGTGAGATATGAGTAGCAATTTGTTACGAACGAGAAATTTCATAGTGAAACCACTAGCTTTAGCGGTAGCGCTGGGAACAGTAGCTTCGGTAGAAGTATTTGCAGCAGAATCACTAGCGTTGGAAGAAGTGGTAGTAACCGCGCAAAAACGCGACGAAAATCTTCAGGATGTGCCAATTAGTATGGCAGTTTTGGGGAGCACCGCTCTTGAAAATTTAGGCGTTAACGGGCTCGAAGACTTTGCCGCGTTACTACCTTCAATGAACTATGTTTCACTGGGCCCAGGTAGTGGTAATATTTATATGCGTGGTATTTCCAGTGGCGGCGAAAGTATTTTGGGTGCTAACCCCAATGTTGCAGTCTACATGGATGAGCAACCGGTTACCGCTGTCGGCGCTTTCTTAAACCCGCATATCTATGACATTGAGCGTATCGAAACACTCGCTGGCCCTCAGGGAACATTATTTGGTGCCAATGCTCAGGCGGGTAGTATCCGTATTATTACTAAAAAGCCGATAGTTGGCGAATTCTCGGCCGGGTATGATGTGGAAGTGAACTCTATCCACAAAGGCGACGATGGCAGTTTGTTCGAAGGTTTTGTTAACGTTCCACTGGGAGACAATGCAGCGGTACGTGTTGTCGCTTGGCGCAAAGATGAAGCGGGTTATATTGATAATGTAGCCGGCAGCCATACTTTTGACTATCAGTATATTCGCGATGGTTTAGATGCAGGCGGAGCCGCCATTGCCACTGATAAAACGATCACCAACGAAAAGTATGTAGAAGACAATTTCAACGAAGCGACCACCACGGGTTTTCGCGGTAATGTGCTGATTGACTTAAATGAAAACTGGACTGTTACGGCGGGTATTATGCGCCAGGAACTCGAATCAGAAGGTGTCTGGGATCACGATCCAACAGATGTCGGTGATTTGGAAGTTGTGCGTTTTAACCCCGACACCAACGATGATGAATGGACACAATTGTCATTGGTCGTGGAAGGTAAAATTGGCGACATGACGTTGACCTATGCCGGTTCAAATTTGGACAGAGATTCTTATCAGCAGGCAGATTATTCTTTGTATGCGGATAATCGTCTGTCTCCTGGCGCGACATCAACATACTATTCTTGTTATGTGGCAGCTACCGGTGTTTGTGGAGACCCTAGTATTCTTTTCACAGCTGACAACGAGTATAAACGCGAAAACCATGAAATCCGCTTAGTCTCGTCTCAAGAAAGCAGGCTGCGTTGGATTGTGGGTGCATTTTACGAGGAAGCCAGTCATGATTTCGATTTGGAATGGCATATTCCCAGCATCGAAGGTTTGATAGGCACTATCTATGATGGGAGCGTACTTCCTATAGCTGTTGAGGCTCCAGATATTTATTGGACAACGGATCAAAAACGATCCAATGAAGAAAAAGCTGTATTTGGTGAAATCAGTTTTGATATTACCGAAGATCTCACCGTGGCTTATAGTACTCGCTATTTTGACTTCGATTCGCAATTAGTCGGTTTTTCAGGAACGTTTTGGTGGCCAAACGGCCGTCGCGGACCTCGCGATGTACCTTTCAACACCAATCTGAAATCGAACGATAAAGATCATGTCGGAAAATTCAATATTTCTTACACGGTTAACGACGACGTGATGGTTTATGGAACCTGGTCGGAAGGTTATCGTCCTGGCGGTCTTAACCGTGCGATAGACACTCCGGTTGGTGGAGAGTACGCGCCAGACTTTCTGACTAGTATTGAAGTGGGTATGAAGTCCGTACTAATGGAAGGTCGTTTGCGTCTTAATGCCGCGATTTATACTCAGGAGTGGGATAATTTTCAACTGTCGAAAATTGATGCGAGTGTTTCGCCTTTATCGCTTACCGATAATGTCGGTAACGCGACCAGCGACGGGTTAGAATTTGACGGCTCCTTTCGGGTTACCGAAAATTGGAATGTTGATTTCGGCCTTTCTTATATTGACTCTGAACTTACGGAAGACTATCAAGTCGATCCTTTGGATATTAGTAAAGGGTTTGCAGCGTCTGGTACTGAACTTCCCCGAGTTCCTGATGTGAAATGGAATATTTCTTCTCGTTATAATTTCCGTGTTATGGAAAATGATGCTTTCCTACAAGCTTCGTATACGCATACGGGCGAATCGTATAATTTGTTGTACGGTACAGCCGCATCCGCATCGGCAACACGCAGCCAGCAAGATGCTTATCAGATCTTGAATCTAGCTGTTGGTGTTGAAACGGATGATTGGTCTGCTGAAATATTTGTTGCAAATGCGACAGACGAACGCGGTGAAGTCTTTATTAACGGCGCCAGCTACGATCAGCGGATTACTACCAATCGTCCCCGGACTATTGGTTTGCGTTTCCGTCAGATGTTTAACTAGACGATTACACATTTTTACGGTGTAACATGTTAATTGTTGAATAATGATAAGGCCCTTGTTTAGACGTAAAGTTTAGACAAGGGCCTTTTTTGTTGCCGAAAAATCTTCCGTTAGCAACTATAGTGCTGTTGACGCCGATGACAGGGCCGGGCACCGCCGCTCCATGGTTCTGGCCCTTCCTGGGTTCCCTCCAAAGTGGCTGAGCTTTAATGCGCTTCGCTGTCTCACCCACTTCCTCGGCCAGTCCCTTTATATTCCGCGACAGTATCCAGCCCAGCCATCTAACAGTGTGCATTTGTCATATTTCACTGCGATCGGAGGCAGCGGGACAGTGTCATTGCGTAATATTAAGGATGAGTGCTGAGTGAGTGACTGAGACCGGCTGTT
>CAYNZI010000035.1:0-11215 GCA_964401565.1 uncultured Spongiibacteraceae bacterium | reverse complement strand
TAATTTTAAGGTTATTCGGATCGGTCGCTTCATCAGGACCAATAACTCCCACAAAGGGAATTCCCAGCTTATTTGCATAGGAGAATGGTTTTTTCAGCTTTCCCGCCTTTGGGAAAATTTCAGCTTCAATCCCCTCGTCGCGCATGTAACTTGTGATTTTCAGGGCGACAGGTATCTCTTCGTTGCTATAGGCGGCAACAAGGAGCTTGGTGACGGTGTCGCAGTTTTTGGATAACATCTCTATTAACCTTTCAACTTCATTTGTTAATCTTAGGCGAAGAAAAATTGGCAGCCTATAAAGAAGCGCTAGTCGGTGACGATGTAATGACGACTCCGGTAAGTGCGCTGTTACAACAGAATGAAATACCCGTATCTGTTTATTGGGCGCCCTGATATTTAGAAATTATCGATGGAATATGATGTTGAAAATTGAAGAAATCATGACGGTTAGCCCTGTTATTCCAGTCATTGTGATAGAGGATCTACGCAATGCGATACCCTTAGCTCAGGCACTGGTCAGCGGTGGGTTGCGGGTACTGGAAGTGACCCTGCGAAGCGACTGTGCTTTACAGGCAATCAGTGAGATTAGACGGGCGGTTCCCGATGCTATTGTTGGTGCGGGTACCGTCATTACCGCTAGTGATTATACGAACGCGGTGGCAGCGGGTGCCGAGTTTTTAGTGAGTCCGGGCAGTACTGTCTCTCTGGTTGACGCGGCTATGCATGGTGACGTGCCATTATTACCGGGTATATCGACGGCCAGCGAAGCAATGGCGTTATTAGAGCGAGGGATTCGCTACCTGAAATTTTTCCCGGCTCAGGCGGCTGGTGGTATACCACTGTTGAAGTCTTTGGCGGGCCCGCTTCCACAATTGAAGTTTTGTCCCACCGGTGGTATTAACGAAGCGATTGCTCCGGATTATTTGGCGCTGGATAATGTGCTCTGCATTGGTGGTTCTTGGATGTTGGACAAAGCGCTTATTGATAGTGGCGATTGGGCGGGGATAGAAGCGAAGGCACAGGCGGCAGCCAGTCTCTCGTAGCTTGTCTGCAGAAAAAATTGCGAATGGTATAGTGCAATAATGCTAATACCTAACCCCATAACCGTTAGCTTGTTCGTGGATCGAAAGATATGACGCAGTCAGTCTGTATTGTCGCCGATATCGGTGGTACCAATGCCCGTTTCGCATACGTCTGTTCGGGCAGTGATGAGCTTTTGGGTATAGAGATTTTTCCCTGCGCAGATTTCCCCTCTTTTATCGATGCTATACGTAGGTATATGACAATGGGTCATGTGGAGGTTGTTGATAAAATTTGCCTGGCGGTAGCCGCCCCGGTCGAATCTGATTGGGTCGATTTACCGAATAATCACTGGGCTTTCAGTCGCGCTGAATTGCAACAATCGCTAGCCGCGACGGTTATTATTATTAATGACTTTAGCGCGCAGGTACTTTGTTTGGATAGTTTGCCTGATTCATCGTTTCAGTGGCTAGGGTCGACAAGGCCAAAGGGCAATGGGATTAAAGCGGTAATAGGCGCTGGTACCGGTTTGGGTATTTCTGCAATGACGCCGAGTGGTGATATTCTTCCCTCAGAAGGTGGTCATGTAGCGTTCGCTCCCAACAATGCGCATGAAGCTGGGTTGCTGGAAAAACTCTGGCAACGTTATGACAGAGTCTCTATCGAACGAGTGCTATCCGGAATGGGTCTAGCTAACTTGTATTGGGCTAATTGTCAGCTTGATGGTAAGACGAGAGAGTTATCGGCAGCCGAGGTCACAGTGGGTGCTTATGCAGGGGAGAGGCATTGTCTGCTGGCAGTGACGGACTTTTTGTCAATACTCGCGGCAGTGTCCGGTGATGTAGCGTTAATGATGGGTGCGAATGACGGCGTTTATCTATCGGGGGGCATTCTACCAAGATTGCTGGATTTATTGGATGGCGATGAATTTCGACAGCACTTTGAGAACAAAGGTCGCTATAGCGGTCTCTGTTCGACGATTCCTCTGGCCATTGTGCTTGCGGAAACTCCCGGACTAATAGGTTGTGTAGCGGCTCTTAAGCAAATTAAGTAGACGATGACACTCGTAAAGGGTATTGAACCAGAGCTGGCGTCGACACTGCAGCTCTGGGTGAAGAGTTTCAGTGGCGGTGTTCGCTGGAATGCTTTAGCAGGTGTGCGGCGCCGTGAGGGTTGTTGAGAACAGCATTTTCACCAAACAACCTTTCCTTTTGGCCGCCGTAGATGTCTCTGTTTGTACCCAGCGGCGATAATTCTTGGGCCCGCTGGAAAGCCGCTGCAGCGAGTTCATCGATACCCGCTGTTTGTTGAACAATACCTGCTTCCAGAGCTTGCGGACCTGTCCACCGTTTTGCCAACTGCACCGTTTCGAAGAACGTGTGAGCGGGAAGTTTGTGACGAAACAACGCGAGCTCCGGGTTGGGTATGGTGAGGCCTAATTGCATTTCGTTGGCACAGATGAATCCGCGATCAGAGCGCATCAATCGAACGTCGTGGCATAGAGCGACCATAAATCCAGCGCCAAATGCGTGTCCGTTTATAGCGCACACTGTGGGTATGGGCAATGTAATGAATCGTCCCATCAGAGCCATGAATTCCCCACCAAAAACGCGATAGTCGCCACCTTCAGGATGATCATCGGGAGCGCTAACCCAATCTAAGTCTAAACCATTGGAGAAAAATTTCGGATTTGACGACTGAGTGACCAGTGCGGCAGCGCCGGTTGATGCTTCAACCTCATCCAGTGCTTTTGCGATCTCGCGAACAAACGTGGTATTCCATCGGTTCTCGCCATCATCCATTGTTAGCGTGAAGACGTTGTCATTTTTTTCCAGATGAATCATTTAGATAGTTCCTTGTAAGCCGGTAAATTTTTAGTTATTGATTGTTTTCGCATCCGCAGGCTGAATAACATGCCTACGGATATACATTGGCGATA
The DNA here is from genome assembly GCA_964401565.1 of uncultured Spongiibacteraceae bacterium. Taxonomy (GTDB): domain Bacteria; phylum Pseudomonadota; class Gammaproteobacteria; order Pseudomonadales; family Dasaniaceae; genus Oceanicoccus. The sequence continues at coordinate 8,256 of CAYNZI010000035.1, read as the reverse complement.
CGATGAGTGAAGGAAACCCTATACGCTAGAGTTTGTTGATGCGATATCCCAGTCGCGGGAAGTGAACCGCGATGTCACCAGCGGCTGGATCTGAGCGTGCTATGACCAGCTCCTCCAAGGAAGCAACGAGTAATTGTCCTTCGGTAGGTTGGAATCCATAATCAATAGGTAGTATCTCCACACGGTCTCCCAGTTCGAGGCCATCTACCTTCATACCAGCTTGCTTAGATTGGGTGGAGACTGGTGCAGAGGCGGCAATGTCAATGGCGTCGGAACCTGATATTTCAGTGATAGTGCCATTGCCAAAAGCAGCCATCCGGGCAATCCATGTTAGAACATGGGAAAATGGGGTAAAGCTGTCGCGCAATACCTCGTTATTGTGAACGAACCAAAGACAGTGGTAGGTGGAAAAGTCCAGGATGTTAGGCGCTTCTCCTCCGAGGTAGCTGGCCGTTGCAAGCTGGGCATCGATCCTTTTCAGGTGCATCAGCCAGTGGGGGTGAGCGATTGAGAATTCCATGCCTAATCCAGCTGACCCCTTATTGAGCTCGGCCCGATCTGCTCGAAAGGCTTCCGCTACTTTTGGGTCGGCGAAAGTCTTATTTTGTGCTAGAGCTTTAGGCTGAAACACCATGGCAACACTGACTTTAAAAAAGAAGGTGTCGGTCCAATGAACCGCTGCTCCCAGTGTAGCTTCCTGGTCTTTCGGGTAAATCGGCTTGTCTGGGTAGAGCCTCTCGATGACGCGACAAATAATGGCAGAATCGCAATAAATATCAGAACCAATTTGCATAACGGGTGTTTTTCGATAGCCACCGGTGAGTGCCATTAAATCGGGTTTGGGCATAATCACGGGAATATTAACGACGTTGTAAGATGCTTCTTTGTAGCCTAGCAAGTTTCTAATTTTCTCGGAAAACGGAGATGCCTGGTATTGGTGAAGTATTATGTCGCTCATGCTGAATTTCCTGTATCTGACAGTAGTGAATGGGATCATATTAGCAAGCATTAGCGCTGGAGCGCATTATTTTCTATAGTAGGGGGAAATAACAAAGGACATGACTATGAGATTATCAGAGCCCAGAATTCCCGCACTTCATGAAGATGAATGGAACAAGTCGCAAGAAGCGGCACTGTCAGGGCAGAAAATGCGCGGAAACGTCATCAATATATTCCGGACAATGGCCAATCACGAAGGACTTGCAAAGCGTTGGATGGTGTTTGCCAATCACATTCTCGCCAAATCAACGTTGCCTCCAAGAGAAAGGGAAATCGCTATTCTGCGAATTGGATGGTTATGTCAGGCGGAATACGAGTGGGGGCAACATGTTGTTATCGGAAAGCAGGCCGGTCTAACTGATAAAGAGATTCAGCGAATAAAGGCGGGGTCCGATGCCCATTGGTCAGAGCATGATAGTTTATTGATCAAAGCGGCTGACGAGCTACACGGTGACGCATTTGTGACTGATGAAACATGGAATGGCTTGAAAAAAACCTATTCAGATCAGCAAATGATGGATCTGGTTTTTACATGCGGTCAGTACAACATGGTGTCGATGGCATTAAATTCGTTTGGTGTACAACTGGATGACGATATTGAGGGGTTTTAACCCCTCGTATCATAGCGCTGATACTTTGAATAAAAAGGGATGGGCGAAGAGCAAAATCACATAGACTGCAACGCCAATGCCGACGATTTTTAGGTCGGCAGCAAGAGGTAGTTTTTCTGACTGGACGGATGCGCCGCGGCGATTGGCTGAGACAATATGAATCAGTGCAAAAGCCAATAGCGGAGCAAAAAGGATGATGCTTGCCTTGTCGCCATTAGCCACAAGGTGCGCAATGGCCCAAATTGAAACCGCCCACATCATCGGGTGTGGCGTTAATCTTTTCACATTACCCGGTACATTGGCGGCAACTATCAGAATCAACGCAGGAAGCATCATTGTCCATACTAAGTGTCGACTCCACACTGGTGGGTTCCAAACCGGGTCGTAGCTTGCGATAGCTTTTCCATAAATGATCATTCCCAAACCGGCGAGGGCCAGTAAAGAGTAGATTCCCTTGTAGCCATTTTCGCCAAACTTTCCTAACAGTGATGCCCTTAGATTGGGCGCTGATGGAATCAGGTGAATAGCGACGAATATCGCCATTCCTATTGTTAGTACCAGCATAAAATGTCACTCCGTGTCTTGTGTTGCCAAAATGATAACGTTAACTGATTATTGATGTTGTTAGCCATTATTTACTTTAAAACGATGTGCTAACTTGTCCAAACTGGCGGACATCGTTAACAGGTCAGTTCCTGATTTTTCCGCTTTAGTAGAATCTTCTGCGGCTTTGTTACTAGCATCCAATATGTTGCTCAAATTTCGGCTAATTTCACCAACCACGCTAGCCTGCTCGCTAGCTGATGTGGCGATCATGCTATTCATCTGACTCACTTCACCGATAGATCCGCTAACGGTTTCCATTAGTTTCAATGAAGTTCGAGTGTTTTCTACACAGGCATCAGCGTCAGTCAAGCTGCTTTCTATCGATTGAACAACGGATTCACTGCTAATCTGAAGTGAATCGATCATCTTGTCTATCTCTTCAGTAGACTGCTGTGTGCGCTGTGCTAATGTGCGAACTTCGTCAGCAACGACAGCAAAACCGCGGCCTTGCTCTCCGGCTCGAGCAGCTTCGATTGCTGCGTTCAGCGCGAGTAGGTTTGTTTGTTCGGCAATGCCTCGAATGACATCAAGTACAGCTCCAATGCTTTTTGTCTGTCCATGCAATCCTCGAATCTTGTCGCTGGCATCATTCACCTTCTCTGCCAAACTCACGACGGTCTGTCGTGTTTTTTCGCTGGCGGTTGTTGCTCTGGAGGCACTCTCGTCAACTTCATTGGATGATACCGCTGCCATTTCAGCGTTGCGCGATACTTCTTCGATAGCCGCAGACATTTCTTCAACGGCGGTAGCGACCATATCTGTTTCTCGTTGCTGAATGTCAGCACCGCTTTTCATCTCATTAGTAATGAGAGCAAGATCTTCCCCGTTGGTATTCAATTGTTTTGCGGCGCTCAATACTTGTTGGGCAAGTCGATCAACCTCGGCGGTGTAGCCATCAAAACGCTTCAATAACGGTGTCGAACCAGACGATCGCAATGTGAGGTCTATCTGATCTTCGCCTACGATCTGGTTAGTCAGTGACATAAGTTCTTTGGATTGCATCGCCTCTTTGCGAAAATCAACAGATAGCCAAATGAAGAGTGCGCTCTCTACGACGACGTAACCGGCATGCATAAATACGACCCACCAGCCGTCGTCAACGGTGCTAAACACCCATATTGAAGTGCCTTGTGTCTGCATATAAAAAAACAGGAAGTGGTGGACTGCGATAACGAGGGCGGCAACAAAAATGGGCAGCCAGTCGCGGTAATACAGCAATGCGCCTAGCAGTACGAAAATGCCAAAGTGCATTTCTATCATGCCATGGGCCTGATGGATATTTAACGCTGTGATAATCATCAAGGATGCTGACAAGGCTATTCTGGACACCACAGTGCCCGGAGCTAGATGGTTTATCCCAAATAGAGCGAGCAGGGTTACGGTGCCAATGATTAGCGCTTCTGCCCATGTATCGTACCTGGGTGCGAGAACGAGACTATAAAAAACGAGCCCTACATTAAGAAACAGTATGACTTTATCCGATTTAAGGTAGTGCTCCCTGAGCAGGTGGCTGTCAGACATAAGAGGTTACTCTGTTTACGTTGAGATGGCTGGCCACTGGCAATAACAACCAACGGCTTCCTGGTTAATCCATCGCGGATTAAAACCCGCATCGAGTGAACTAAGTGTTGTGGACACGAAATCAGTGCCCTGACCACAAACGCTGCCTCCACTGTAGGGGCCAAAATAGGCCAATTTTCCATCTTCTGCCCATATGGCGACCGACGGTCCTGCTGGAATGGACAACGTACTGAGTGTTTCCTTACGCTTATCATCGGCAGGTATCGAGGAAAAGTTAATAAATTCTACATCATCCTCGAATCGCGCTTCCATTTTCTCTATATGGCTAAAACTGAAGCGACTGCAGGGGCATTCGGGGTCGACAAAGTGAACAACAAGGGCTTTGCCGTGAGAAGGGTTAATTTCTGTGTTAGTGAATAGGTCTCCGGAGAAGGTAACCCAATAGTCGTCAATAGTGCTTATATGCCTGAATTGGAACCACCAAAACACACTAATGCAGGTAAGTAGCCATGCCACCATTAGTGCGAGGGCTAAAAAATGGCGTCGGCCGCTTTCCGCTGTTCTTTCGATAGTGGTGTCGGTCATTAATTTGCGTGTAAGCTTACTCTTCCTGTGACCTTTCATTCTAGACGTACTCTACGTCGTTGCAAGTCTGGCCCCCCCCCCCGTTTTGTTAACCGGTGCGAGTTTTTGGTTTTTTTAGTTGCTCTAATTGCTGATCTTTTTCATGCCAGAGTGCGGAGATCCAATTTTGGAGTTCTTCTTTGAAAGACTCGTCCTCGAAGTAATTCTTACCGTGGAAATGTGAGGGGATCTCTTTTTTCTCCACGCGCACAATAACGTTATTGACTTGGCCGCTAATGAATTCCCAGAAAGTAGGGCGTGTTGAATTGGGATAGACAATAGTAATGTCTAGAAGGCTATCAAGGTTATCGCCCATAGCGCCAATGACGAACCCGATACCGCCGGCCTTAGGTTTGAGTAGGTGACGATAGGGGGATTGCTGCTGCTGGTGTTTTTCGTCGGTAAATCGAGTGCCCTCCAAAAAATTGAAAATGGTTACCGGCGTATGTTTGAATTTTTCACAGGCTTTTTGTGTGCTTTTGAAATCTTCGCCGTGTTTCTCAGGATGCTTTTCCAGATACTCGCGGGTGTAGCGTTTCATGAACGGAAAATCTAAAGCCCACCAGCAAAGGCCAATAATGGGCACCCAGATCAACTGTTGTTTCAGGAAAAACTTGAGCATTGGAATTTTTCGGTTCAATAAGTGCTGAAGTATCACAATATCTGCCCAGGATTGATGATTGGACGTGACCAGATACCAGTGTTGTTTGTCCAGTGTTTCAATACCTTTCACATCCCATTGCATTTTCTGAGTTAGCCACATCCAGCCTGAATTGATCGATATCCACAATTCTGCAATGCCAATGGCGAGCATTGTACATCGTATTTGAAAGGCTTTTATCGGCAATACAAAACGTAACAACGATACGCAGATTAGCAATGGCGCTAATACCAATGTATTAATGATCAAAATAAGGGATGCAATGATCCCTCGAAGTAATGGTGGTAAAAATGACAGCATCAGAAATGTACCAGGTTTATGGATCAAAGATCAGTATTTTCCTGCCGGGATACCGACCTTCAATGCAAGTAGAATGAACTGAATTGATTGTGGACTCTTGTAGCAGAACAGCATCATTGTAAATCTACAGATTATTATTCAGGGACTAAGAATAAACGCTACTTTTCGATAAGTACACATCCCGTGTACGCCGCTATTGTTCGAGCCCACAGTAAACCGTAGAATCCCCCATCCTGAATAATCGATGGCTACTGTGAAATACTCTTCTACTACATACGATGTGATTGTCCTGGGTGCTGGCGCGGCCGGTTTGTTCGGTGCCTATACGGCGGCCAAACGAGGTCGGCGAGTGCTGGTGCTGGAGAAATCAAACAAAGTGGGCAAAAAAATATTGATGTCTGGCGGTGGCCGATGCAATTTCACTAATTATTCTGTCGACGCCGGCAACTATATCTCGAGCAACCCCCATTTCTGTATTTCCGCACTCAATCGCTATAGTCAGTGGCAGTTTATCGCGATGGTAGAGGCGCACGGTATTGCGTATGAAGAGCGCAGCCATGGCCAATTGTTTTGCAAAGATTCGGCAAAGGCTATATTGGCAATGCTGTTAGATGAGTGTGAAGACGCCGGCGTTGAAATACGAACCGATTGTGACATTAGCAACATCGAAGCACTGGCGGTCGATAAGCCGCAGGAGCCAGAGCATTGTCGTTATAAGCTGGATCTGTCCCGTGGTCCGCAGTCGAGTCAATTGCGGAGCCATTCCTTGGTTGTGGCGACCGGAGCGCTTTCCATTCCGACGCTGGGAGGCAGTGCTACCGGTTATGATATTGCACAGCAGTTTGGGTTGCCGTTAATCGATCGCAGGGCAGGGCTTGTGCCGTTTATGTTCAGCGATGGACTTAAGCCTGTTTGCGAGCGTCTATCGGGTTTAGCGTTACCCGTAGAGGTCAGCTGTAATGGGCAGCTGTTTACCGAAAATATGTTGTTTACGCACAGGGGTATCAGTGGTCCGGTGATACTACAAATTTCTAACTATTGGTATCCGGGTGATGAGATTGCACTTAATTTGCTGCCAGACATCAATGCAGTTAACTGGTTGCTTGAGGCTAAGACTCAACAGGGGAAAACATGGCTGAAAACCCTGTTAGCACAACAACTGGCCAAATCACTGGTAAAGGAAATAGAAGTTTTGTGGCAGATTGATGCCATGGAGAGCGCACTGGCAGAATGTAGCGACAAACAGCTCATTGCTATAGGGCAGTGGTTGAATCACTGGCGTTTAAAGCCGTCGGCAACGGAAGGATATCGCACGGCCGAAGTGACATTGGGTGGTATCGATACTGATGCTATTAGTTCCAAAACCATGGAGGCGAAGGCGCAGCCCGGATTGTATTTTGTTGGTGAGGTTGTTGATGTTACCGGTCATTTAGGTGGGTTTAATTTTCAGTGGGCGTGGTCGTCGGGCTACAGTGCGGGGAGTTTCGCGTAGTGTGTTTAATCGATTCAGCTTGCGAGGTAAAGCCAAGGTCAATGCGCAATGGTTACTGTTTTGTATGGCACACAATATTGAGAAGATACAGAGATACGATCAGATAGCGTGAATACTGGCTCTGAGACCATTATTCGGCCTCATTCTACTAAAATCCGTCATCGGCGATGACGGTCAAAAATTGTATCTCAGTCCAACCCGATAACTGCGAGGTTCTTTCGCACGACTGACTCGCCCTTCGTCAGTACCAAGCCCGGCAACATCTGTGGTGTAGTAGTAGACTATATCTTTGCTATCGCTATCAGTTGCATTGAGTATTTCGCCGTAAATCGACAGGTTACCGAAGGCACGGGCAGCGCGAATATTCACGCTAGTGGCAGATTCAGCGCGTTCCGAATTATTTGGTAGCAGTGCGTACTCGCCCAGATACCGAACCCGCGTACTAACATCCCATTCGCCATAAACGATGGTGAAACCAATTTGTCCGGAGTCTTCAATGGAACCATCAACATGATCTTCACCGGCAATATCGGGATCGGTAAAACGAGCGTCACTGACCGCGTACACGGCATCGATGGCCAGCCAGTCGTTGGGCTGCCAAAATGCCACTATTTCAACACCTTCGCGCTGGGAACCGCCTTTGGCTTCTACCGAATTATCGTCACCGACAAAGATTAATTCACTGTCCAAATTAAGCCACCAAAGGGTTGCTGTTATCCTTAAGTTGCCGTGTTCATAGCGCAGACCGGTTTCATAGCCGGTGCCTTCGGCCAGCCCCTCTACTGGGTCTGTGTCATTGACAACACCGCGAGCGTCGTTTGAGTGAAACCCTCGACCCCAGTTTGCGTAGAGCTCTACCGTGTCGCTCAGCGTATAAGCCAATGCCAGTTTTGGAGAGAGTAAACTGTCAGTGGCGTGACCCTCTTCGCTCAAGCCATTTTTGTCGCTAACATCAAAATCGTAATAGTCAGCGCGCAGCCCAGGTCTTATCCGCAAATCATTAGTGACTTGCCATTCCAATTCGCCGTAGATGGCACCAGACCCTTCCTCAATAGCATTTTGGGCGTCGCCACTGGCGTGAGACACACCAACATTGCCAATATCATCATAGCGGAACTCAGCGCCAGTTTGAGCGATAAGCCCTTCCGCTAGCGGGTAGCGTTGCCGCAGGTGACCACCCACAATGGTGCGCTTATCAAATTGATTAAGCGGGGCATCGTAAGTGGGGTTTGAAGACATTTCCCAGTCGTAGCTTTGCAGGTATAGCGCACCCTGCCAGGTGTCGGCGTCTAGTTGTATCGTGGCTATCCAGCGATCAGTTTTTCCTTCGGCCTCAAACAGCGAACAATAGGCGTTTTCACAAACTACGTCGCCGATGTTGATCCCCTCTGCGGGCACGGTTGCGGTTGCAGTGATGGTGCTTTCTGGAATTTGTTCGGGAG
>CAYNZI010000034.1:0-11358 GCA_964401565.1 uncultured Spongiibacteraceae bacterium | reverse complement strand
CTGTTACACTATCTGGGATGACTCTGATCATAATGCTACCACATCCATTGCATTAAAGAGTTTGATCCTGAACCAAAAACCCACGTACACCATATCAGGCTCATGGCCACATACCCGACCAATTTTAATTCTGCCGCGTTGATACCAGCAATAACCTGTGCGGTAAAACTGTTAGACAGTTTTAATAGAGCAGTCGGGGGTAGTTCTTCGGTGCCGATTTCTACGAGGAAATCATGTGTTTCAGTTTGTAGTGACATTATGATCCCTCCCCTTCTGCGGCTAATGCATCGTTGCGCAATTTCTCCGGAGCCAGAGGAAAGCCCAGTTCCCTGCGTTTGTTATAGTAGCCTTGCGCGACACCGCGAGACAGGGCTCTGACGCGAAGTATAAAGCGCTGCCGCTCGGTAACGGATATCGCGTGGCGAGCATCCAATAGATTAAATGCATGTGATGCTTTCATGACCATTTCATAAGCGGGTAGCGGTAAGCCTTTTTCTGTCAGACGTTGGCTTTCGGTTTCGCAGTGGTCAAATGTTTTAAAGAGTTGTTCGACATCAGCTTCTTCGAAATTATAAGTCGACATTTCAACTTCGTTTTGATGAAACACGTCACCGTAGGTCACGTTGCCCTCAGGACCATTTGTCCAGACCAGGTCGTAAATACTATCGACTCCCTGCAGGTACATGGCTATTCGCTCAAGGCCGTAGGTGATTTCACCGGTAACGGGGTAACACTCGAGGCCACCTACTTGCTGAAAATACGTAAATTGCGTGACTTCCATGCCATTCAACCAAACTTCCCAGCCCAATCCCCAAGCGCCTAATGTAGGAGATTCCCAATTGTCTTCAACAAAACGAACATCGTGAACGAGGGTATCTATGCCTAGTGCCTTCAGTGACTCTAGATACAGTTCTTGTATGTTAGGGGGGTTTGGTTTCATCATGACCTGATATTGAAAGTAATGTTGAAGGCGGTTGGGGTTTTCTCCGTAGCGTCCATCCGTGGGGCGTCGACATGGCTGGACGTACGCCGCGTTCCAGGTCTCAGGTCCAATGGCCCGGAGAAACGTTCCGGGGTGGAATGTGCCAGCACCTACTTCCATATCCAGCGGCTGTAATATGACACAACCCTGTTTCGCCCAAAACTGCTGGAGGGTGAGTATAAGGTCTTGAAAGGTCTTGGTTTCTGAGGTCATTTGGCTGGTCACAATTCCGCTTTTGTTCGTTTGGTTACTACACAATGGTTAACTGTCATGCTGCAGCATGGCAAAGGCGCACATTATACAGCCAGTTGACGCCTCTATTCTATCGAATGAAGCGAAACAGCTTTTCCTCATTCCTGAAGAGGGACGAACACGGTATGATTTTGTCGGTGTGGCCAACGACGATAGATGATTGTCTCTGGATTGCAGATGGTCAATAGAGCAAAATGGAGCTTCTGGGGATAATAATGACGGAAATGGCGAAGGGTTGAAAGGTCGATATTAATGAAAACAGTTTCCTACTTACTGCTAGCGGGCTTCTTTCGGCTTGTTTCCTGGGTGCCCCTTCGTGTGCTGCGGGCTATCGGTGGAATATTGGGTACTATTTTGTGGGCATTGAATGGACGAGCTCGCCAGATCAGCGAAGAAAATATCCAGGCATGTTTCCCGCAGATGGACGAAAAACAGCAGTCTAACCTGGTCAAGCGCAGCATGCAGAACCTCGGTATGACCGCCTTGGAAATGGGGTATGTTTGGCGCAGGTCACCACAGACAACATTATCTCGAATTACACGAGTACTCGGTGAAGAACATCTCACGGAGGCTGTTTCAGGAGGTCGAGGGGTAATAGTATTGGCTCCACATTTGGGAAATTGGGAATTTATCGGTCCTTATTTAGGCCTGCACTACCAGGCAACGCTTATGTATCAGCCGCCTAAGAACCCGGCACTGGACAAAATTATTTTCGAGTCCCGTGAAAATACTGGCGCTAAGCTGGTTCCAACGAATACGAGTGGAGTGAAAGCTCAATGGCGAGCGTTGAAGAAGGGGGGAGTTGTCGGTGTTTTACCCGATCAGGTTCCACCTGTTGAAAGTGGCGCGTACGCTCCCTTTTTTGGTGTGCCAGCGTTAACCCCGACGATGACCTTCAATTTGCTGAGTCGCACGGGTGCGATGGCTGTTATGGCCTACGCAAAACGTATAGAGGGAACCGGTGATTTTGTTATGATGATTGAACCCGCGCCTGAAGGTATCTATTCTCCCGATGTTCAGGTGTCACTGTCAGCAATGAATGCGGGAATTGAACGATGTGTGATGGCAGCTCCCGAACAGTACCAATGGGAATACAAGCGTTTTAAGCGGCAGCAAGATGGCAATAAGAAATTTTATCAAAAAAACTAGCGAGGTTTTTAAGTGGTATTTGGAAAAATTGTAGGGGGCGTGTTAGGTTTTTTTTCAGCAGGTCTATTCGGGGCTATTGTCGGTGTCATTGTTGGTCACTTCTTTGATAAAGGCATTGGCCAAGCGATGGGGTTTGATCACGGTGCGGACCGAGCTCGTCTGCAACGGCTATTTTTCGAAACAACGTTCAGCATCATGGGGCATCTGGCGAAGTCCGATGGCCATATAAGCGAGGAGGAAGTCTCTCAGGCAGAGAGCTTGATGGAGCGGCTGGGATTGACCCCGGAACACCGAAAAGAGGCAATTGGTCTTTTTAAAGCGGGTAGTGAAGAAGGTTTTCAATTAGAACCGGTTATTTCCACGTTTATCAGCGAAGGTGGGCGGCAACACAATCTACCTGTTTTATTGTTGGAGTTTCTATTCAGCATTGCGATGGCGGATGATGTATTGCACGCTGCCGAAAAAGAAATTTTAGGTCGTACCGCAGGTTTTCTGGGAGTAGGAAATCGCCAATTTGAACAGCTATTGGCAATGTTAACTGCTCAGCGAAGCTTTCATAGTGGCCAGTATCAGGGATATCAGCAAGGCTCACAACGCGCCTCTGTCGGTGAGTTGGAAAATGCCTTTCAAGCACTCGGTGTTAGTAGCAGCGATAGCGATCGCGAGATCAAGAAAGCCTATCGAAAATTGATGAGTCAGCACCATCCGGATAAACTTATCGCCCAGGGTGTGCCGGAAGATATGGTCAAAGTTGGCACCGAAAAAGCCCAAGAAATTCAAGCGGCCTATGATCTAATTAAGACATCTAGAAAATAATGCAGAGGCTAACGGAGTTTATTATGAAAACACTTAAGCTGACAATTATGTCATTTCTGTTGGTAGTAGTAGCGTGTTCCAGCGCAGACAGTGATGCAGTGATCACGTCGGCAGAACTGATGAGTCGAATTAATGACAAGTCGGCCCCGGTTATTCTGGATGTACGATCGGAACAGGAATTCCAAAGTGGCCATGTGCCTGGCGCTGTCAACGTCCCCTTTGGTGATCACCCGCAGTTGTTGTCATCATTGGGTCTCGCACAGAACAGCGAAGTGGTGGTTTACTGTGAGAGTGGCCGGCGGGCAGGAAAAATGGAAAACTATATGCAACAGCAAGGTTTTTTTGAAGTTCGCCATTTGCAGGGTGATATGAGAGGCTGGCGTAAAGAGGCGCTACCCGCAGAGTCAGGCGTTACCACCATCGAAAACGCGCACTGATATTTATTCAGACGGGTTTTCGGCCAATAAAATAGCTGAGATCTCTAAGTCCCTGATCCCGGCGGCCTATATTGCGGTCTTCCCGGTAAAACACGACTTCAAGGGGTGAAAGCAAGGCCAATAGCTCGTTGTTGGCCAGCAGAAATTCAGGACTCGATGGCCCCTTTTTACTTGGCTTGTCTCGATTGAATGTCTGGTAAAATAACAGTCCTCCCGGTAACAAGGCGTCAATCAGTGCCGGCATGATAGGCCTGGATAAAAACTGGCTGACAACAATAATGTCGAAACTGTTTTTGGTCGGAGGGTGTTGTTCTATTTCTCTGTGTTGGGTTGTTATAGAAAGCTGTTGCATACTGGCGAACGTCGTCAATTTTTCCAACGCGACAGACGAATAATCCCATCCATGGCTTTCGAATCCCTGGGCTGCCAAAAAGAGAGCGTTTCCGCCTAGCCCGCAAGCCAGGTCGAGGCTGCGACCGCCTGAGGGTAAAAGATGACTATTATTTTTCAATAACCAGCAGGGATTTCCAGGGTCGCTACTATTTTGGTAACGCTGGTCCCATTTTTCCTGAACGGTATTTTTTCTCATTGACGCCAAAATCCCGGGGTAAAAAGTACCAACAAGGTGAAAATTTCAAGCCGCCCCAGCAACATAGAAAAACACAAAATCCATTTTGCCGGAGCACTGATATTTCCGTAGTGAGCAGCAACATCTCCAAGCCCTGGACCCAAATTGTTTATCGATGCAACGACGGCTGAAAATGCCGTTGTATAGTCGAGACCGGTACCCATTAATAACATCAGTATTAGAATAAAGGCGAACATGTAAACTGCAAAAAAGCTCCACACAGCGCTAACGACTTTAGCCTCCACACGCCTGTTGCCGACCTTCAAAGGAATAACAGCGTTGGGGTGTACTAACTGAGACAATTCTCGCACGCCTTGTTTAGCCAGTAACATTATTCTTACGGCCTTCATGCCTCCCCCCGTCGAACCTCCACAACCACCCATAAAAGAAAGTAGCAGCAGTAAAATGGGTAGAAAGCTCGGCCACGATGCAAAATCTGCAGTGGCGAAGCCGGCAGTAGTCGCTATGGATATGGTTTGAAATAGCCCGTGAATCAAGCCGTCCTCAAGATTATACGTCCCCATCAATATGAGATAGGTTATAACAATAATTGCAGCACCAAAAATAGTGTAAGCATAAAACCGACTTTCAGAGTCACGCACATAGTGTATGTAGCTGTTGCTGCGAATGGTGTGAAAATGAAGTGCAAAATTGATCCCGGCGACCACCATATAGAAACAGGCAATTAGCATGATGACGGGGCTATCAAAGTAACCCATGCTGGCATCGTGGGTAGAAAAACCACCAATGGCGATGGTAGAAAATGCATGGCAAATAGCGTCGAACCCCGACATTCCCGCGAACCAATAAGCCAGCCCACAGGTTACCGTTAGCAGTAAGTAAATGAGGAATAGTGCTTTCGCGGTTTCAGTGATTCGAGGCGTTAGCTTACTGTCTTTAACGGGACCCGGTGTCTCTGCGCGATAGAGCTGCATGCCGCCGACACCGAGCATGGGTAAAATGGCGACGGCGATAACGATAATTCCAATACCACCTAGCCATTGTAGTTGTTGGCGATAGAAAAGAATTGATTTCGGGAGCTCGTCCAGGCCAGTTATTACCGTAGCCCCAGTGGTTGTTAATCCGGATAAGGACTCAAACACCGCATCACTGATGCTGAGTTCGGGATTCGGGCTCAGTAAAAAAGGTAGCGCCCCAAAGAGTCCCAAGACCATCCAGAATAGAGAAGTAATGAGAAAGCCGTCGCGTGTTCGCAAATCCCCTTGTTCTTTTGCGAAGGGCATCCACATTAACGCGCCACAGGATACGGTAATGGCAAACGATATTAGAAACGCGGGATAGGCACCGTCGCCATACCAGAATGAAATGATCAATGGTGTTGATAGCGTTAAGCTGAACATCATCAACAGCATTCCCAAAATTCTAAAAATGAGCTTTATATGCATTAATGATGCTCGTTAGAAAAAACTAAAACCTACTTGAAACAAGCGTTCAACTTGTTTGATTTTTGTTTTGTCGGTAAGGAATACGATTAAATGATCTTCGGGCTCGACGACTAAATAGCGGTGGGCGATGAGAACTTCATCGCCTCGGACAATTGCGCCAATAGAAGACCCCGGGATTTTTTCGATTTCGTCCAACCTTTTCCCAACAACCTTGGACGATCGAGCGTTGCCATGAGCGATTATTTCCAACGCTTCGGCAGCACCGCGGCGCAGAGAGTGCACGTTAATGATATCGCCGCGACGGACATGAGTTAATAAGCTGCCCATAGTTATTTGCTGTGGGGAAATGGCGATATCTATTTCTCCGCCTTGAACCAGATCAACATAGGTAGGGTTGGCTATCAGTGTTATCACTTTCTTGGCCCCCATCCGTTTTGCTAACATCGATGACATGATATTTGCTTCGTCATCATTGGTCAGTGCACAGAAGACATCAACATCTTCGATGTTTTCTGCGATCAGCAATTCACGGTCAGAGGCGTTGCCATGCAGTACCATTGTTTTACGTAGTGTTTCAGATAGCTCACGACAGCGGGCATAACTGCGCTCGATAATTTTAACGCGATATTGGTCTTCGATTGCGTCTGCCAGACGCACACCAATATTACCGCCGCCAGCAATTAAAATGCGCTTGTAGGGGTTGTCCAACCCCCTCAATTCACTCATTACCGGCATGATGTCATCTTTCGCAGCAATGAAAAATATCTCGTCGTCGGCTTCTACAATGGTATCTTTGGCGGGCATAATAGGGCTGTCACGACGAAAAATTGCCGCGATTCTGGTATTCACATTGGGCATGTGGCTACGAATTTCTTGCAATTCTTTGCCGACCATTGGCCCCCCGTAATAAGCACGAACGGCAGCAAGCTGAACCTTACCGCCAGCAAAATCTAATACCTGCAAAGCACCAGGATGTTCAATCAGGCGGTGAATGTAACGAGTAACTAGCAACTCAGGGCTGATAATCACATCTATAGGGATCGCATCGTTGTTAAACAGGGAGCGTTTTTCAAGATAAGCTTTCGAGCGGATCCGGGAAATCTTGGTGGGCGTGCGAAAGAGTGTGTAGGCAACCTGGCAGGCAACCATATTGATTTCGTCAGAATTGGTGACAGCGATTAGCAAGTCGGCATCTTCTGCGCCGGCACGGTAGAGTACATCGGGGTTAGATGCTTGCCCGGTTACTGTTCCTATATCCAGTCGGTCCTGAAGCTCTCGCAGCCGGTCACCATCAATATCTACAATGGTAATATCGTTTTGTTCGTCGGATAAATGCTCAGCCAGTGATGCGCCAACCTGTCCGGCTCCGAGAATGATTATTTTCATGATGTTGTAGTTTCTTAAGTTCGCAAAGCTCCGAATTGATGCGCTACGGAGCTGAATACAATGACTACCTTTTATTGTATGTGCTTATTGGCCAAAGGCCATTAATTCATGGCATTTTTTCGATCACAGCGTAGTAAAAGCCATCGTGGCCTTCATCTTGTGGGAATAGTTGGCGCCCATAGGGTCGTGCGATGCCCCAGAGTGCGTCAATAACAACATGCCGTGCATCTTTTTGTTGTTCGCAAAAGCTGGCGACAACTTTTTCATTCTCTTCAGGCAAGACCGAGCAGGTCGCGTAGACTAGCCGGCCATTAGGCTTGAGTGTTTGCCACAAAGCGTCGAGTATTTTCCGCTGTAGTTGGGCGAGTTTTACTATGTCTGACGGTTGTCTGTGCAACTTAATATCCGGGTTGCGTCGTATCACACCCGTAGCGGAACAAGGGGCATCTAACAGTATTCGATCAAATGGTTGGTTGTCCCACCAGCTCAGGGGCTCGGAGGCATCACCGTTGATCAATGATGCGTGCAGTTGCAATCGCTCCAGATTCTGCTCAACTTTTTGTAAGCGCTGTTGATCGATATCTAGGGCCACTAGTTGTTCTAACTGTGGTTGCAGTTCAAGCAGGTGGCAGGTTTTCCCGCCGGGCGCGCAACAGGCATCCAGCACGCGCTGGCCTGCAGCTAGTGTCATAAGCGTTGCCGAAAGCTGAGGAGCCTCGTCTTGTACGCTGACCCAACCTTCGGAGAATTGTGGTAGCTGTTCAACTGACACGGGGTTGGTTAGGCGAATGCCCTGCTCGGCAAAATCGCAACGACTGGCTTCAATACCGTTAGCCGACAGTTGCTGTAAATAATCGTCGGTGGAACTGCGTTGATAGTTTACTCGCAGGCACATTGGCGGATGCTGATTGTTAGCTGATTCAATGGCTGCCGCGTGATCAGGCCACGCTTTAACCAGCTCATCGTGCAACCACTGAGGGTGGGATTGATGCTCTGCAGCGGTAAGTTTGGTTAGCAAATCCTGTTCATTTCTTTGCCACTGACGCAATACGCCATTCACAAACCCTTTGGCCCAGTGCTTTTTTAGTGATTTTGTTGCACTGACTGTTGTACTGACAGCGGCGTGATCCGGAATGCGCATTTCGCGAAGTTGATAAACCCCGATTAATATCAGCATTTGAACGTCGCGGTCTTTGTCCTTCAAGGGTTTTTGAATCAATAACGTTGCTATGCCATTGAGTTTTGGATAGAAACGCAATACACCGTAACAAAGCTGTCGGTACAAGCCTCTGTCTTTTTCAGTCACCTGTTGTTCAAATATGGGTAGCTGTTGCGATAGAGAAGAGCCGTTGTGTATTTTGGCGAGACAGCGTGCCGCCGCCGCGCGACTATCCAAGAGCTTGTTACTCATGGGTTGCCAATACCATTAAAGCATGCCCCGGGGGTGAATATATCAGCCTTGGAGTTCATGACGGCCGGAATGGCCAGTGCCTTTCCTCCGGGCATTTGGATTGTCTGCAATGACAAATGGCCATCACCGCAGGCAACGATAATAGCTTGTCGGTCAGCGGACACAATGGTGCCTGCAGGTTGGGTTGAATCAAGTTGATCATTCGTTGCAACGCTAGCGTGCCAGACCTTTATCCGTGTATTGTTCAAGCGGGTATAAGCGACTGGAAAAGGATTAAAGGCGCGAATTTTCCTTTCTATAACAATGGCTGTCTGCTGCCAGTCGATTGCCAGTTCTTGCTTTGAAATTTTGGCGGCATAGGTATTGGTTTGAGGTTCTTGTGCGGTTGCCGTTATTTGATCTTTGGCAATGAGGTCAAGAGTCTGATTGAGTGCGGAGATTCCAATGGTCGCCAATTTGTCGTGTAAGCTGCCCCCTGTCTCACCATCGTCAATGTCGCACCGTGCGGTTAGTAGCATGTCACCAGTATCCAGTCCTTCATCCATTTGCATAATGACAACGCCAGATTCTTTGTCGCCAGCTTCAATGGACCGCTGTATCGGAGCCGCACCTCTCCATCGGGGAAGCAAAGATGCGTGGACATTGATACACCCGTAGCGAGGCGTCTGCAAAATCACAGAAGGCAATAACAGACCATAAGCGACGACTACCATTAAGTCTGCATTGATCTCTTTCAGTGCTTGCTGATCGGCAACAGCCTTAAAGTTAAGTGGTTGGAAGACGGGAATATGGTGTTCTAGCGCAAGCTGCTTAACGGGGCTCGGCGTTAGTTTTTTCCCGCGCCCCGAGGGCCTATCCGGCTGGCTATAGACGGCAACCACTTCGTGCTTACCCTGTTCCAGGATATTTTTCAGGTGCGCAGCAGCAAAGTCAGGAGTGCCGGCGAAGATGAGTCGTAGCGGTTTGGCCATGGGGAATGTCTGTTTTACGCCAGTTGTTTGTGCTGTTTTTCTAATTTAGCTCGAATACGTTTGCGTTTAAGCTGGGAGATGTGATCAACAAATAATTTGCCATTGAGATGGTCCACTTCGTGCTGGATACAAACGGCTAACAAGCCTTCGGGTTGTAATTCGAAGGGGTTACCCTCGCGATCAAGCGCCTTTACGATAATTTTTTCAGGCCGGGATACCGTTTCATGAAATCCCGGTATTGATAAGCAGCCCTCTTCGTATTCATGTTCAGGGCCATCAAGAATGATGATTTCAGGATTAATGAACACCTGGGGCTGGTTGCCGGTGTCACTGACGTCGAGAACGACAATTCGCCGGTGAATGTCGATTTGGGTAGCCGCGAGTCCTATGCCCGAGGCGTTATACATGGTCGCACACATATCATCGAGCAGCACACGCACGGAATTATCAACGGTCTCCACAGTTTTGGCTATGGTCCGTAAACGGGGGTCTGGAAATTCAAGAATCTGTAATATAGTCATTGCTAGTTTGTGACGAATTTCTAACTTCTAGTATAAATGTAAGTAATGCTGCTAAGATTATGATCAGAAAGCAAATAATCAGCCTTAAGATCGAGCATCATTTGTTTTTTAGCTGCTATAGTATATCAGGTTGTTGAAAAAAATTATCCAAGCCTTGAGTGGATTTTATCTGCTCGGGTATAGCAAAGGTTCCGAATAGGGAATGTCATTATGAAGAAAACGGTATTGGGGTGCATTCTTATTGCACTTGTGTCCCTTGTCTCTATTGCTCAAGCTGGTGACGTATTGTCGCTAAAAGATGGGCATCCACAGTCCTACGTGGTTAAAAAGGGCGATACTCTCTGGGACATATCGCAAATGTTTCTTGACGATCCCTGGCTGTGGCCAGAGATCTGGCACGTTAATCCTCAGATAGATAATCCGCATTTGATCTATCCGGGTGATAAGTTAAATTTGGTTTATATCGATGGCCGGCCTAAGTTGGTGGTGAAACGCGGGAAAAACGTGAAACTGACACCGCAGGTGCGTATTTCAGAGTTGGATTTGGCTATCCCTGCTATCGCTTTGGATGCTATCTCTCCCTTTTTGACTGACAGTCGAGTTGTCGATGGGGACACCCTGAATATGGCGCCTTATGTCTTGGCGGGTAGTGATGGACATATCGTCTCTGGGGCAGGAGATCAATTATACGCCCGTGGAGAGTTTGCGGAAGAAGAAAAGAATTACGGGATTTTTCGTCCAGGTGACGCCTATATTGACCCGGATACTGAAGAATTATTAGGTTATCAGGCATTCTTTGTCGCCAATGGTAAAGTGGTGAGCCAAGAGAAGGATATTGCGACTCTCGGTTTAAACCGCACCACCGAAGAGGTTCGCCGCGGTGACCGTTTGTTGCCGGATGAAGAGCGTAGAATCAGTTCAAATTTTTATCCCAGTGCTCCTGAAGACGAGGTCAACGGTTATATTATTTCAGTGGAAGGTGGGGTGTCACAGATTGGTAGTATGGACGTTGTTGTTATCAACAAAGGTACCCGTGAAGGGCTGGATGTTGGGCAGGTTCTGGCTATCTACCGTGTCGGCGAGCAAGTTCGTGATATTATTACTGATGAGATTGTAAAAGTGCCAGATACTCGCGCAGGTTTGTTGATGGTATTTCGTACCTTTGAGAAGGTCAGCTATGGTCTGGTTTTGAAGGCTACACGTCCTCTGGCTGTTATGGATCGCGTTACCAATCCATAGGGTCACCGTGTTATCTGACGATAGTTAATGTACTAATTTTATAGACTTTATGTGATCAAGGATGATCAATGAAAGACGAAGAAACCCGCGCCTGGCTGGCGCTTAGTCGAATTACCCACCTTCCCTCTCGAACGCTGGGTCGCCTGATATTGGCGACCGC
>CAYNZI010000033.1:0-11415 GCA_964401565.1 uncultured Spongiibacteraceae bacterium | reverse complement strand
TTGATCACTTTTTCTATTTGCCCGTATGATTTCCTGTTCAGATGTTTGCTTAACGCCTTCAAAACCAAGGTCAATAGTATTTAGCGCGTTTTGAATCGGATTCAACCGCCATTGAGTTAACTGCTCGAGGCCGTGACTGATGGCCATAGACGGAATCGCGATGATCAAACCCATCGCGGTGGTTATCATCGCCGTCCGCATACCTTCAGCCAGCAATGCAGGCGTCACTGGCGCTGTGTTCTGAGCAATTGCCTTAAACATATCGATAATTCCAAACACAGTCCCCAGTAGCCCAAGGAGGGGGGCTATTGCGGCAATCAATCCTAAAAACTTTAACCGTGTACTTAGATAGCAGCGTTCTCGGACTAGCCAATCTAACGCGACCTGTTGACGTAGGCTCTGTTCAAGCATTCGGTTATTCACTAGCAATGAGATGGCCGACTCCCAACCGTGCGCGGATGTACTGCTCCGATGCAAGACGCTTTCAAAATGTCCCTGACTGATTTTTCGGTTCGCGCTAAGAAAAGCGCTTGGGGAAAAGCGAGGATAGACTAATTGCACCCAAAGTCTTTCCAGCATAAGCGCTAATGCCAGCACTGATAGCCCCAGCAGCGTCATCGCTACCGGACCTGCCTGCAAAATATGATTAACTGACACCATTTTATTCACTCTTTTTCAATACTTTTATTTCTCAATCGCCGTGACCAGATCGCTATCAAATAGCTATCGGTTCAAGATAAACTCCACCGGTATTTCCACCCAGGCAACAGTCAATTGGTCATGAATCCGGTAAGGATGAAACTGCCATTGCGTGACCGCATCCAGAGCGCTGTTGTCCAAACTGTCATAACCGGAAGAGACCTTCAGTTCTACTGACTGCACATGACCATCGACCCCCACTTTTGCACGAACTGTGACCACGCCTTGATAACCTCGCTTTCTAGCCAGCCTCGGGTAATCCGGAGGAAAAGCTTTTTGGTAGCGCGGTTCTTCCATCAATGGAATTCGATCAAAACCCGCATACTCTGCTTCCACATCAGTATTAGTGGTCACTTGCTCCGACATTGATGTGTCCGCCGAAATCGGCTTAGGCGACTCTTCTTGTTCAGACCCCACTACGTATTCATTTATACGACGTGCCTCGGTAATGTCCTGATCAGTAATAATTTCGATCTCAACAGGTGGCACCTCGACGTCAACCACCACTACGGGTTCGTTAGTTGACTGCTCAGGTTTTTGGGGTTGCCTCTCAGCCGGAGCTCTGTTGACATCAAGGGGCAACGCCTTAGTCAATGTTTGCTGAAAACGAATATCGCCAATCGCCAACGCAGCCCTTCCCGCACTGCCACTGTCATCATCTATACGCTCAGGCTGCCAGCGGGTGTCCACGACCAACCAGATATGTAGTGCGAGTGATAGCCCGACCATCACAACGAATTTCATTGATATTGATAAAACACTGATTACCCATCTCCAATGCAGAGCATCGTATTATCAATACAAATCTAAATGCAAATCATTATAATTTGTATTTACAAATAGTTTTTCCTGGCTATAATCCTCCTTCGCAAATTAAATGAGAATCATTCTCAAATAGAGCTTATTGATCAATCCAGCTCTTCAATGATGAAACAGAGGAATACCCGTGCTAAAACTATTTAAATACATGCCGATAGCCGCTGCGGTACTAGCAACATTGTCTGCCCACAGTAGCGCCGCACAAGATCACGCAAACACTTTCACGCTGAATACAGTGACCGTGGCCGCAACCCGCTCTGAACAAAAACAAGGTGAAGTTGCCAGCACCGTCAGCGTGATTGAGGAAGACTCCATTGAGAATAATCTATCGAGTAACATCCGTGAGCTGATCCGTTACGAACCGGGTGTAGAAGTCGGCAATGGCGCCGGTGATGCCACACGCTTTGGCGCCAAAGGCTTTAACATTCGCGGTATGGATGAGAACCGGGTAAAAATCACTGTCGATGGCATTGATCAGGCCAACTCATTCACACCAGACGGCAACCCCTTCCAGCGCGCTGGCCGCAACTACGTCGATATTGACACCATGAAACGGATAGAAATTGTTAAGGGGCCCGCCTCCACTCTTTACGGTAGTGATGCTCTAGGCGGCCTCGTTGCCTATACCACTAAAGATCCAGCCGACTATCTCGCGGGCAACGGTGACGACACCGGAGGCCGTATTAAAGTTCGCTATGGCAGTGCAGATGCCAGTCTTTCGCAAACATTGGCGCTAGCTAATCGACGCGGTCAATTGGAGTCGTTAGTGATTTTCACTAACCGCGATGCCGATGAATTTGAAAACCACGACGACAGCAACAACGATGTGGACGAGCAGGACTTCGACAGCGGTAATTTACTTGTTAAGTTGCACTACCAGATCAACGACAACCACCGTATCGGCCTAACCATTGAAGATTATCAATCTGACGCTTACACCGATGTCTCGTCAAAACTGGATTCCTCTTACTACTCGGATTTTTACTACGGGGATGACACTATTGAGCGACAGCGGGTGAGCTTCTTTCACCAGTGGCAGGCCAACACAGCCGCCTTCGATAGTGTCGATTGGCAAGTGGATTGGCAAGACAGCGAGATTGATCAGCAAACACATACTATGTACGGCTCTGCCACACCGGTCTATCGAATCAAGGACTACCAGCAAGAAGAAGCACTTACCAGGCTATCTGCACAGTTTGGCAAGCGCATTGACAATCACCAACTGACCTATGGTTTTGAGTATCAAGATACTGATCTTACTAACGCACAAAACACGCTATACCCAACCGACCCAGCGTCCAATACCACTAGTCGCGCAGTACCGCCGGTAGAAGCAACCAACTACGGCCTCTATATTCAAGATCACATCACATTGATGAATGGGCAGCTCACTGTCACCCCCGGAATTCGTTATGACAGCTTTGAGTCAGAGCCAAAAGTTGATAGCAGCTTTGTGCCACCAGCCGCGGCCGCCGATACACTGACCGATCACAACAGCGACAAAGTCACTTTCCGACTAGGCAGTGTGTATAAACTCAGCGAAACCACATCGATTTTTGGACAGTACAGCCAAGGCTTTAAGGCGCCAGATCCTATCGACTTGTATTACGCCAGCGAGCGTAACTACGGCCCAGGCTACCATTTTCTCACGCTACCTAACCCTGATTTAGAAGCAGAAAAAAGTAACTCTTATGAATTAGGTTTACGCATGGAAGGTAAGCTCGGTAATTTTGAAGCTGTCGTTTTTTATAACGACTACACCAACTTTATTGAAGACATCGCTGTTGATAGCAGCGTTGGCGGCATTACCTTTGATGGTGTTACACAGTCACAGAATATCGAAGAGGCGACGATCAAGGGTGCGGAATTACGCGGTTCGATGTGGCTTGACGAAGCAGTTAACGCACCTGCGGGAACCTCTTTGCAAGTTTCAATCGCTTATGCAGAAGGCGAAAACGATACCGAGAACAAGCCTCTGGAAAGTATTTCACCGATGAAAGCAGTTGTCGGCTTGGGGTATGACGCACCCACCAATGTGTGGGGCAGCGCATTAAACTGGACTCTGGTAAAAGGAAAATCGACCAGTGACCTGGCAAGCGCCGATGACTTTGCAACACACGGGTACGGAACTCTCGATTTAACCAGTTATTACAACGTCAACAAAAACTGGGTATTACGCGCCGGGATTTTCAATATCACCGATAAGGAGTACTGGGTGTACGAAGACATGAGAAGCATGGACTCGAGCGATGACGATCTCGATAAATTCACACAACCCGGCCGAAACTTCTCTGCCAGTGTGAAATATACGTTCTAACGAGTAGAAAGTTCATCTTTTCATTCAAAGGATGCCTCCTCTTGTCCATGGACGGACACTTTTTACGAACACTTGGTTACGCTTTCGATTGCGATGAAGCAGACTGCCCGCAATCTGCGGCAGCCTGAAGCTGATAAATACAACGATCAAACGTCAGTAATTGTACCGAAACCTGGCTCTGCTATTTTTCTGTCGCTAGGTCTACGTGCTATCACCTCACTACGCAGACTACTGATGTCTGCTAAACCCCATATAACGCCTTCAGGTGCGCCATGAAATGGGGACGATCAGCTTCTGCTTCAGCACGGATTTTTTTAACATGGGGTCGTTCTTCCATGCGCATGCAGTAGGCATCCAATCCTGGCACCTCTGATAGAGGGTCCTTGCCTAGAAACTTTTTGCCAACGTTACGTACTATGGGAAGGTTCAAAATTGCGGCGATATCCGCCAGAGTGAATTCGTCACCATAGGCAAATTGCTCAAAAGTCGATAGTTTTGTCAGCGCTGTTACTGCCTTGTTGAGGCTGCTCTCAACTTCTTTCAATACAGTGGCATCTGGCTCGATACCGAGTAAGAGATTCGGGATCAAACGGCGCGCCACAAGCTCAAAATAAAGCTCAATGAACTGTGACAGCTCCTGAACTTTAGCAATGCCAAAGGGTGTGGCTGGCAGTAGTGAATGTTGCGGATACGCTCGTTCGATATACTCTAAAATTGCACGAGATTCGCTGATGAACCCTTCGGTTGTTTCAATTGCAGGCACCTTACCGAGAGGGCTTTTGTCGAGATACTCAGGCTTGTACTTGGGACCTACGCCGGTGTAAGACACAATCTCGTCGAACACAATGCCTTTCTCCAGAAGGGCGAGTTTAGGAACATTGTAGTAATTGCTGGAAGAAAAACCGTGTAGTTTAATCATTTTTTATTTCCATTATTTGTGACTCTAAAGTGGCCTACTCAATTTATGTGTTGTCCAACATCCATAAACTCGGCATTCGAGTCTATTATCGTCGGGTCAATGCGACTATTTACTGCAGTGAGAGCAAACACAAAATATCTTTGCCAAGGTTATACACGCCTTAGCATCTCGGTACAAAGAATTCTATCAAAATTGAGCAAGGTAAACGTACATTACATACAATGGAACTGTCTATCTCTAAGCGTGGTTGTAGGTCGTATCGCGAGAAAATTTCATCAAAGTTAGGGAAGCACCCCGCGTTTAGATCAGTATGATGGCCGCTTTGTGGGATAAGAACGAGAAAGGAAATAAAAAAGCCTAACTATCAAGTAGCCAGGCTTAAATAATGGCGGAGAAGGAGGGATTCGAACCCTCGATCCAGTTTCCCAGATATACCCTTAGCAGGGGCACGCCTTCAGCCACTCGGCCACTTCTCCACATAAACTTGTTGCGTTTTTAGCTGGACGCACCAGCTGACACTAACGTCCGTAACAATAGTATTGAAACCGAAGTCGTACCGGATGACTTTTGTAAAGCCTACCTAAACGCGGCGGCATAATACCACAGTTGCATCGATTTCAAAGATTTATATAGCCAGATTTCGGCTTTTATTTATTGCCCGAGTTATCGTCTGTTTCATCCTGAATCCGCTGGTATATTTCTTCCCGGTGAACAGAGACTTCTTTCGGCGCATTTATGCCAATCCGAACCTGACCGCCTTTAACATCCAGCACAGTCACGGTAACATCATCACCGATTATCAGTGTCTCACCGACACGTCGGGTTAAAATCAACATCTACTTCTCCCTAGTAACAATTTCTAAAACCATGTTTGCACACGATAGAATTTCACGCTGGCTCAACTAACGTATCATCAAGATCAAATGCCGTGTGTAGCGCTCGCACCGCAAGCTCCAAAAAGTTCTCATCAATCACAACAGAAATCTTAATCTCAGATGTTGTAATCAATTGTATGTTGGTATTAATATCCGACAGCGTTTTAAACATCTTGCTGGCGACACCGGCATGAGAACGCATGCCCACACCAACGATTGACACCTTGGCAATTTTGGCGTCGGTCACGACTTCACGCGCGCCCAGCTCTTTAGCTGTCTCGTGCAGAATGGCCTCTGCTTTAACCATATCACCACGACTAACGGTAAAGGTAATATCATTAGTTTTGTCAGCCGCCGCATTTTGTACGATCACATCAACTTCTATATTCGCATCGCTGATCGGACCCAAGATGCGATAGGCGATGCCCGGGGTATCCGGAACACCCAATATACTGAGTTTGGCTTCGTCGCGTGTAAAGGCGATCCCTGAAATGGCAGGACTTTCCATATCTAAACTATCCTCTAAACTAATCAGTGTGCCCGGGCCGTCTTGAAAACTATGCAATACGCGCAAGGGAACGTTATATTTTCCGGCAAATTCCACCGCTCGAATTTGCAAGACTTTAGAACCCAGACTAGCCATTTCGAGCATTTCTTCAAAGGTAATATGATCGAGGCGGCGTGCACGGTCAACGACCCGCGGGTCTGTAGTGTATACACCGTCAACATCTGTGTAAATCTGGCATTCATCTGCGTTTAACGCTGCGGCTAATGCCACGGCCGTCGTATCGGAACCACCTCTTCCCAATGTTGTGATATTACCCTCTTTATCAGAGCCCTGAAAACCGGCAACAACTACGACTCTACCTTGTTCCAGCTCGGCACGGATATTGCTGTCGTCAATCTCCTTGATCCGAGCTTTATTATGCACGCTGTCGGTAAGAATCTTCACCTGTGAGCCGGTGAAAGAACGGGCCGGGCATCCACGCTTATTCAGCGCCATACTCAGCAAGGCGATAGTTACCTGCTCGCCAGTCGATATCAATACGTCTAATTCCCGCGGCGTAGGTTGCCCGTGAATTGCATTAGCCAGCCCAATAAGACGATTGGTTTCACCGCTCATGGCAGACACAGCGACAACAATATCATGACCTTGGCGGCGAAATTCTGCGACCTTATCAGCCACTGCCTCAATCCGCTCTACGGTACCTACCGAGGTGCCACCAAACTTTTGTACAATTAAACTCATTAGCTAAACTACTTCTCTTATCAATCATCACTTTGTTCACAACCGACAGACGTTTCCTGCTGATTGCTAAACGCCGGCAATTAAACACTAAATTCAGCTGAAATTAAACCGTACAAATAAACATCGACCAAAATCGTGGCCATGTTTCGATACCGCTCATTTCAGCCTGCGGACGTCAGCTAGTGCTCTCCAACCCAGGCAGCTACAGACTCTAGCGCCGCCGACAGCGCCGAAATGTCACTTCCAGCTCCCTTGGCCTTCTCTGGCTTTCCACCCCCCTTTCCCCCGACCATTGGGGCAAAGTGTTTCATCAGGTCACCAGCACGCACTCGTTTGACCAAATCGCCGGAAACACCACATGCCAAGTTGATTTTGTCACCATCAACACTGGCCAATAAAACCACTGAAGAGCCCAACTTATCCTTCAATTTGGCTACAGTATCGTCCAATGTCTTCATATCAGCACCTTCGAGCTGACAGGCAACAACACGAATCCCATTCACTTCAACGGCCTGGCTCGCCAAGTCACTACCCGCCGCTGACGCCATTTTGGACTTCAGCCTAGACAGCTCTTTTTCCAGCTGCTTATGGCTTTCGAGCAATTGCTGTACTTTGCTGGCAACATTGTCCTTCGACCCTTTCACCAATGCCGCTATGTCGTCAATCCGTCGTTCCGTATCACTGAACAACGCCAAAGCGGTTGCGCCAGTAACGGCCTCAATTCGACGCACGCCAGACGCAATACCCGATTCGGCGGTAATTCGCATCAAACCAATATTGCCGGTCCTGGATACATGCGTTCCGCCACAGAGCTCTACAGAGAAACCGTCATCTCCCATCGCCAATACTCGAACCTCGTCTCCGTATTTCTCACCAAACAACATCATTGCACCCAATTCGCTCGCATGATCCATATCGGTAACTGTCGTGGTAACGTCACTGTTTTTCCGAATCTGCTGATTGACTATCGTCTCAATTTCAACGAGCTGATCAGATGTAACCCCTTCAAAATGCGAGAAATCAAACCGTAATTTTTTCGAATCAACCAGAGAGCCTTTTTGCGTTACATGGTCACCTAGTACTTGCCGTAGTGCTGCATGCAATAAATGCGTAGCCGAATGATTAAGCGCTGTAGCCTGGCGCACGCTCTCATCAACCTGAACAGAAATCTTGTCGCCCACCGACAAATTGCCGCGAAGGATAACGCCATGATGCAAATGATTGTCGCCACTCTTGGTCGTACCCGAGACGTCGAATCGCGTTGCTCCAGTTTCCATGAAACCGCTGTCGCCTATCTGCCCCCCAGATTCACCATAAAAAGGTGTGGAAGCCAAAACCACGACCCCTTGATCACCCTCTGCTAGCATATCAACCAATTCACCGCCTTTTAGCAAGGCCGTAATCTCACACTCGGCGTGCAGGGAGTCATAACCGGAAAAAATCGTTTCTCCGTCTATATCAATACCCTCAGGTAACTCCATCTTGAAATGACTAGCACTTCGAGCCCGCTGACGCTGGGCATTCATCGCCTCTTCGAAACCCGCCTCGTCAATAGTCAGTCCACGCTCCCTTGCGATATCACCGGTTAAATCAACCGGGAAACCATAGGTATCATATAGCTTAAATAGGGTCGCTCCCGGTATTTCGGTACCGACCAAACTATCGAGATCCGATTCCAATATCCGCATACCCTGATCCAGCGTTTTCTCAAATTGCTGCTCCTCAGTAAGCAGAACTTTTTCAATACGAGCCTGCAGTTTCAGCAGCTCTGGATAAGCAACACCCATTTCCTGTGCGAGTGGCGCCACCAGTTTGTAGAAAAAGGCCTCTGTTGCGCCAAGCTTGTTACCGTGGCGGACTGCCCTGCGAACAATTCTGCGCAGTACGTAACCGCGCCCTTCTTTTGATGGCAGTACACCATCCACGACCAAAAACGCACAAGAGCGAATATGGTCCGCTATCACCCGCAAAGATGTATCGGTAGTGTCATTAACACCGAGCACCTTCGCGGCAGCATTCAATAGATTCTGGAAGAGATCGATTTCGTAATTGCTATGCACTTTTTGCATGATGGCCGCTATGCGCTCCAGTCCCATACCGGTATCGACAGACGGTGCCGGCAGATCAGTCATAGAGCCGTCGGAAGCACGATTAAACTGCATAAAAACGTTATTCCAGATTTCAATAAAGCGATCACCATCTTCATTTGGACTGCCTGGCGGGCCCCCTTCGATCTCAGGACCATGATCATAAAATATTTCAGAGCAGGGCCCACAAGGACCGGTATCACCCATTGACCAAAAATTATCAGAGGCATATTTAACCCCCTTGTTGTCACCGATACGAATAATCCGCTCTTCTGGCACCGCCATCTCATTCTTCCAGATGTCGTAAGCCTCATTGTCGTCCGCATAAACAGTAACCGTTAATTTCTCTACCGGAATATTGAGCCATTCTGGCGACGTTAGAAATTCCCAGGCGAACGAGATTGCATCGCGCTTGAAATAGTCACCAAAGCTGAAATTACCCAACATCTCAAAGAAGGTATGATGCCGCGCTGTATAACCGACATTTTCCAGATCGTTGTGCTTTCCGCCGGCCCGAACACATCGCTGGGAGCTGGTAGCGCGAGTGTAAGGTCGCTGGTCTTGACCCAGAAACACGTCCTTAAACTGTACCATTCCAGCGTTGGTAAAGAGCAGAGTCGGATCATTACCCGGAACCAGAGAACTACTGGCAACACGGGTATGGCCTCTTTGTTCAAAAAAACTAAGGAAGGCTTCGCGGATTTCAGAACTTTTCATTATGAACCTTGTATTAATGGCCGAGCACGGACAACTTGCAGATCAGAAAAAATCGTGTAAAGGCGGGAATTATATAGGATTTCAGCGCAAAGGCCGAGAGAGGAAAGCGTGTTTTGCGCCTCGAAACGAGGGTTTAGTCATCAAGAAGGCACAAAACTCATCGAATCAATTAGTCCAGCTTTTCTTCTGTGGTTAATTGGCGAGCTTCTGATTCCAGCATGACCGGGATATCATCGCGAATAGGATATGCCAGTCCGCTAGCTTTACAGACCAATTCTTGCTTTTCTTCATTGTAGTCGAGTGGTGCCTTACTGACCGGGCATACCAAAATACTCAACAGCTTTTTATCTATCATTGTTACCTCTAGTCCCATTATTCATTGTTATTAAGCACGGTAGGGGGCATAGGTAGCACCACCAGCTGAGGGTCAATACGCGCCTTCAGCCAGTTCATCCGCCAGTCCAAATGCGGACCCGTCGCTCTGCCGCCAGAACCGACCTCTGCCACTATATCACCAGGCTTTACCTCATCACCCACCTTCACCAAGACCTTACTTAAGTGCATGAGTGTTGATGATACACCATGGCCGTGATCGATGATCAAAGTACCACCAGAGTAAAACATATCCGGGTGCGCAAGCGTAACTACCCCCGGCGCTGGTGTCGAAACGGGCGTGCCAGTTGGCGCCGCCACATCAACACCGTAGTGCGGGCGCTTCGGAACGCCATTATAAACACGCTGACTCCCATATACACCACTAATTGGGCCAATCAGCGGCCATTGAAATTCACCGGAAAAACCCAATCGAGATAATAGCTGGGCTCTCGCCCGCCTGACCTGGGCTCCCTCACTACGAATTCGCTTCAAGCTGGCTTCACCTGGATTCATTATTTTCTTCGCGATACCTTCAATTCGCTGAATTTTGTAGTCTCTCGGGCTAATAACGAGTGGCTGACGATATGTTTTGCCACTCCTTGCCGTCACTACCAACTCTGCATGAGATTCAGCATCACGATCAAAACCTACGACAAAGCTGCCGTCTTCAGCGATCATTACTGAGACACCATCCAATGAAACCTGACTGCCCGGCAGCACCTTCCCAACCAGCATACCGCCCTGCTGCATTGCACCCGCCAACTCCACGCCGCCGGCAACCTCATCGGCCACAACAGTTAACGAAACACACAAAGTAATCAGTAAAGTTATAAAACAACGCACATTAAGCTCTCTTTTTGTCCAAACAATGGGCGAATTACCTATGAGATACAACACCACTTCGTACTATAATAGACTGCTTTACCGTGGCGAGAAAGACTGGCAAACAGGAATCATATTTCATGGGTCGCTACCGCCCGCCGAGAACACCAGGGTCGTGTTATATCACCCCCGAGGGAGAAAAAACCTTACGAGATGAGGTCTATCAACTGTGGAAGATAGAAAGACCAGACGTGACCGCCGTGGTTCACGAAGCCGCAAAGAATGGCGACCGCTCGGAAAATGGCGACTACATTTATGGGAAACGACGCCTGCGAGAAATTGACAGCCGGGTCCGGTTTCTCACTAAACGACTGGATAGCGTTGAAATTGTTGACCGCACCCCCGCCGACCAGAGCATCATTTATTTCGGCGCGTGGGTGACGGTAGAAGATGACACGGAAACCCTACACAATTACCGAATTGTTGGGCCTGACGAGTTCGACTTAGCAAGCAACAAGCTGAGCATGGATTCGCCC
>CAYNZI010000032.1:0-11454 GCA_964401565.1 uncultured Spongiibacteraceae bacterium | reverse complement strand
GTCATGTTTAAGGGCACCTCATAGCCACTACTACAGTGGGATATATATTAATAGTAGTGCTGCATGGGCAATCTGCTGAGCTTACTGCCCGACTACTGTAGCCATCACATGGCCCCGGAAGATTTAAGGTTTTCAATGGCTATTTCATCAAGGCCCAGAGCCTGCAGAATCTCAACAGCATGCTCGCCGGGGCGGGGTGGAAGTCCAGCGGTAGGTTTTGTATGGCTGAACTTGGGTGCAGGTGCTGCCTGCACAACCCCATTCAACTCGATAAAGGTCTTGCGCGCCACATTGTGGGGATGTAGTGGTGCCTCGCTCATATTCATCACGGGGCCAAAACACACATCAGTCCCCTCTAGAATCTCACACCACTGTTGTCGTGATTTACTAGCGAAGCAAATCTTCAGTACTTCCTTTCCCATAGGCCACTGGGTGGTATCCCATTGATTGGAAAAAATTTCGTTGTCGGTGAGACTAAGGCGCTGCAATAACTCGTGATAGAACTGTGGCTCAAGCGCACAGACGGTAATGAATTTCCCATCGGCACATTTATACGTATCGTTCCAGGGTGAGCCCCAGTCAGCCCAACCCTTGCCCAGTTCATCATCAACCTGGCCAACGCTATGCATCATCCGTAACAGGCTAGAGATGTAAGCCGAGCCATCGGTGATAGCCGCATCAATTATCTGGCCTTCTCCAGTTTTCTGCGAATGTATTACGGCGCTGAGGATGCCCAGCAAAAAAACCATGGTGCCACCGCCAAGATCACCCACCAGTGATAGCGGTGCAGTAGGAGGTCGATCGCTGCTACCCCCATACCAAAGAGCACCAGAAACAGCGATGTAATTGGGATCGTGACCCGCCGTTTGGGCCAATGGCCCGGTTTGTCCCCAGCCAGTCATGCGCCCATAAACCAAGGCAGAATTGCAGCGTAAACATACATCAGGCCCCAATCCCAAGCGCTCCATAACACCGGGTCGAAAACCCTCTATTAGAACATCCGCTGCAGATAACAGCTTAAGTACCAGTTCAATTGCTTCAGGACATTTAAGATTCAGTGCTATGGATTTCTTGCCACGATTAAAAACCAGATGTTTCACATCATCATCGTTGACATTGATAGCAGCGTTTAAATTGAGGTTTTTCCGCTCAATTACAATTACCTCCGCCCCCAAATCCGCCAACATCATGCCGGCACAGGGTCCCGGCCCAATACCGGCAATTTCAATAATCTTTATTCCAGTCAGTGGACCCATACTTATCTTTACCTCGTTGATAGTAAGTGCTTAGCGATCCGAATGTAGACCGGCGACAGCACAGAAGGTACAACCACTTCCAGGTGCTGGAAGACCGTATACATTTTCAATATTTGTCATTTGGTCGCTAGCTTCAATACACTCTTGTACAAGCACTCTGTCCAGAGCATTGAGATACCCGAGCCAAACTAGGTTTAAAAGGACAACATCACCGTAACGCTGGATGGTAGTAGCCTGGTAATCAGACTTCATGCAGTATTTTTCTGTAATAATCAGGCCAACAGACTGCGGCTAATCAGTTCCTTCATAATTTCGCTGGTGCCGCCATAAATACGCTGCGCGCGCGCGTCGACATAGGCCCGCGCGACACTAGACTCTCGCATATACCCGTAACCACCAAATAGTTGAAGACAGGAATCCACCACCCGACCCTGCATTTCGGTTGTCGAAACTTTAGCCATACTCACCGTAGCAACATCCAGATCACCCTGTATAAACAGGCGCTTGCACTCCTCTACAAAGGAGCGGTGAACTCGAATTTCGGTGGCCGCTTCAGCGAGCTTGAAGCGTGTATTTTGCAGCTTCGCGAGCGGTTTGCCAAAGGCATAGCGCTCTTTCACATATTCCACCGTTTCCGCCAATACACCTTCAGCGGCTGCAACTGCACCAATTGCCAGCGCCAAACGCTCCCGCACAAGTTCGCACATCAAAACAAAAAAACCCCGATCCAGCTCACCGAGGATGGCACTGGCAGGCACACGGACGTCCTGGAAAAACAGTTCAGAGGTATCGCTGGCATGTAGGCCAATTTTTTCCAAGTTGCGACCGCGTTGAAACCCGGGAGTTTTTGAGTCCACTATGAACAGCGTGGTACCTTTGGCACCTGCCACCTCCGGTTTAGTGCGGGCTACCACGATTACCATGTCACAGTGTTGGCCGTTGGTAATGAAAGTCTTTGAGCCGTTAATGATGTAATCATCTCCATGTTTTTTTGCTGTTGTACGAATACCTTGTAAATCGCTCCCGGCACCAGGCTCTGTCATGGCCACAGCGCCTACACACGTTCCATTTACCATTGAAGGAAGGTATTTTTGCTTTTGATCTTCAG
Source organism: uncultured Spongiibacteraceae bacterium (assembly GCA_964401565.1). GTDB lineage: Bacteria > Pseudomonadota > Gammaproteobacteria > Pseudomonadales > Dasaniaceae > Oceanicoccus. Next base: position 9,090 of record CAYNZI010000032.1, on the reverse strand, counting down.
ACCCATGATTGAGAATGTAGTGAGCCACAATATCGGAGTGAACGGCCATCGGGCCACCTACCGCTCCACAATTCGCTCTGGCAAATGCCTCCTGTAGCTCTACTGCGAACATAAAATCAGCGCCAAACCCACCATAGGTCTCAGGAATATCTACAGCCAGAAATCCTTGCTCGCCAAGCTTGTTCCACAATTCACGAGGAAAGGAGCCCTCTTTCTCCCACTGGTTGTAGTATGGCAACACTTCCGCTTCAACAAAACGTTCGATATTTTCCCTAAATAATTGCAGTTCTTCCCTCATAGTCTTGCCTCTGTCTGGTTTGGAAATCTTTGAGTCCACATAGAATAAGCACTAGGCTACTGATAGTGCTCGCTCAATAGCAATTTGTGGTGGACGAAAACGGTCGCCATATTTTTCTGCGAGCTCATTACAGCGTTCAATAAAACGCCCATAACCGTAGGTTTGTACGAACTGCAAATAGCCTCCTGTCCAGATGGGTGCGCCGATGCCCATGATGGCTCCAATGTTGCCATCTTCCTCGCTACGTAAAATTCCCTCTTCAAGGCACTGAAGTGACTGAATAAGCGGCCTGAACAACAAACGATCCGCTATGTCATCGTCCGAAATACTCATTTCAGGTTTGTAGAACCTCTCTATCACCCCTGGCCATATTCCTTGCCTGTTGCCATCTTCGTCGTACTCAAAAAATCCGCCGCCGTAGTGCCGACCGCCGCGCTTTGCCTCTTTCAGCATAAAATCCATGACCAGTGCCATGGCGTCAGTTACCATGGGCGCCGTTTTCCCCAGCGATGCCCACGTGTCCTGTAACTTCCCACCCAGTTCCAAACTCACTTCATCAGACATTGTCAATGGACCCACAGGCATTCCAAGGTCTTTACCAACATTGTCTACTCTTGCGGGATGCACACCATCAGCCAATAAACAGGTTCCTTCATCTAGTACAGAGCCAAAAGCACGGGTGGTATAAAACCCTGGGCCATCGTTCACAACAATCGGTGTCTTTTTAATTTTTTGAGCATAATCAAAGGCCTTGGCTAGCGTCTGGTCCGAGGTCTTTTCACCCACAATGATCTCCAGCAGCGGCATTTTGTCCACCGGTGAGAAAAAGTGGAGCCCTATAAAGTTCTCAGGTCGATCACCAGCCTCGGCCAGCATCGTAATGGGCAGAGAGGACGTATTTGAAGCCCATATACCGTTTTTAGCCAGATAGCCCTGAGAGTTCCGCAATACCTTGCTTTTTAGTTCTACATCTTCAAATACAGCTTCGATGATCAGATCACAACCTTGTAGGTCAGCATCTTCTTTGGTTGGTTTTATTCTGTCCAGAATCTCGGATTTCTCCTCTGTAGTCATCCGACCACGCCCGACAAGCTTGTCGAGGAGTTGCTCAGTGTAAGCCTTGCCCTGTTCAGCTGCCTCCACGGTCATATCCTTTAGAATCACCTCAATACCGGCCTTGGCGCTCACATAAGCAATCCCCTGTCCCATCATGCCGGCACCTAGTACAGCAACTTTTACTGTTTCCTGAGGTTCAACGCCGGTAGGGCGACTGGCCCCGCTATTTACCTTGTTCAGCGCGAAGAAAAAGGTGCTTATCATATTCTTTGCTTCAGGCGTGGTCATGAGGTGAATCAACCCACGACTTTCCACTCGCAGTGCGGTATCAAAATCCAATCGTGCCGCCTCCACAGCGCATGAAAGAATGCGCTCAGGTGCTGGCATACGGCCTCGAGTTTTTTGCTTTAACATCGCCGGGGCAGCTAACAAAGTGTCTGCCAGTTTGGGTGAGCTGGCTGTCCCGCCCGGAATTCTATAACCCTTCTTATCCCAGGGCTGTATTGCGGCGCAGCTATTGCCTTGATTTTCTAGTATCCATGCCTTCGCTCGCGGAACCAGTTCGCAAATGTCTTCAACTACCTGGTGAATCATTCCCACCTTAAGAGCCCTTTCTGCGGTTACCTTTTTCCCCTCAAGTAAATATGGAAGGGCAGCTTGCAGACCGAGCAAGTTCACAAGACGTACAATTCCTCCACCACCGGGCAATAAACCCAGGCTCACTTCAGGCAAACCTATCTGCACAGAGCGATTATTCCAGGCAATACGATGATTACACGCTAGTGCCAATTCGTAGCCACCACCGAGTGCAGCGCCATTAATAGCCGCCACCACGGGCACTTCCAGTTGCTCCAGTACCCGCAAATCTGCCTTGACCTTCTCTAAGGTATCAAAGAATTGTTGCTCGTTACCTTTTTCTGCAGCAAGGATGGCATTCAGATCTCCACCAGCGAAAAAAGTATCCTTTGCGGATGTAAATATGACTCCGGTAAGGCACGCTTCTTTGCCTAAGCGATCAAGCGTGGCGGACATCGCTTCGCCATATTCATCATTGATAGCATTAACCGGGCCGGTCATGTCCATTGTTATCATGACAATATCGTCGCTGTCTTTCTCGTAGGAAAATACACTCATTTTCAAATCCTGTGTTGGGGTTAAGGCCTTTGGCAATTACGCCCGTTCAATAATTGTAGAAATACCCATGCCAGCGCCAACACACAGAGATAGCATGCCGCGCCTGACGTTTCGACGTTCCAATTCATCCAACATCATAGAAACCAGCATTCCACCGGTAGCACCCAGAGGATGTCCAAGGGCAATAGCTCCACCGTTTACGTTTGTGATTTCGTGACTAATACCCAGGTCCTTCATATAGCGCATCGCAGCAGAAGCAAAGGCTTCGTTAATTTCCCACAGATCGATGTCTGCCGCAGTTAAGCCGGCTTTCTGCAAACACTTTTTCGCTGCAGGCCCTGGACCGGTTAACATAATAATTGGGTCTGAGGCCAGTACTGCCGTGGCGACGATTCTCCCTCGCGGAGTAAGCCCCAGATCTTTACCCGCTTGCTCACTGCCTATCAGTACGGCACTGGCGCCATCTACTATTCCTGAGGAATTTCCGGCTGTATGGACATGATCAATTTTGGTTAAGGTATTGTACTTACTGATAATGACGTCATTGAACCCTAGGCTTCCTATTGCTTCAAAGGATGCTCCAAGCTGTCCCAGGCCATGCATGGTGCAATCTGGTTTAATAAAGTTGTCTTTTTCAAGTATGATGAGACCATTGTCATCTTTGAGCGGCACCACAGACTTATCGAAGTAACCACTGCTGTTGGCGTGATGGGCTCTTTTTTGGGACTCCAAAGCAAATGTATCAACATCCTCGCGAGTCCAGCCCTCTAAAGTGGCAATGGCATCAGCACCGATTCCCTGGGGTGCAAAACCGTGCTTCAAAGTGAATTCAGGGTCAAAGGCCATGGCACCACCGTTGGAGCCCATCGCAACCCGAGACATGGACTCAACACCGCCAGCCACCACCAGATCTTCCCAGCCCGAGGCAATTTTCTGTGCGGCGACATTCACTGCCTCCAGCCCGGATGCACAAAACCGATCAAGTTGGACTCCGGCAACAGATTCGTCCCAATCAGCCTGCATGGCTATCATTTTTCCAATGCAACTGCCCTGCTCTGATACAGGCGTAACACAGCCCATGACGACATCGTCGACATAGGCCGTATCAAGTTGATGACGTTCCTGTAGTTCGCGCAGCAAACCTGCACCAAGTTCAATTGGCTTTACTTCGTTCAGGCTTCCACCAGCCTTCCCCTTACTTCTTGGCGTACGCACCGCATCGTAAATATAGGCACAATTAGTCATAGTCATCCCGTTGATTTTTCCGCTAAATTTCTAAAAACTGACAATGAGCGCCAAAAATCGCTCTATTGGTGACAATTTTGGGCGAATAACCAAGTCATAACAATGGCAAAACAAAGCATATAACAGGCAAAAACCTGCAAAAATTCATCACGCCAAAGGGCTGGATTTAGATTTGGATATGCTATTGAAGAAAATTGGACTTTCACCCCAAGATCTGAAAAACGCTGCCGCTCGTACTTCAAATGACAAGTCTGTAGATATGAGAAAAAGTTGTGCCTATTCATTTGACGATATAGGCAGCGGTGTTTTTTTCAAAAAATATTGGCCAGAAATATCACTGAAAATCTCCGCCCACTACATAGCACAAGCCAGCAATTTTGGCGGAGCATTTTAACGTCTGTTGGGTAGCTTTTTAAACTCTAATATTGCGGCAAACCATCGAACGAGATGTCTAGCTGATACCCATGGACATGTTTTTCTCGGGAGTTTACGGCTTCGTGACACTCTCCGTACGCGAATCAATCCAGCGATGAACTACCAACGAGAAATACATACCTATACTGAGGCAGATAGCCTATTTCTGGCTCAGTTTTCCATAGCTTCCAAAGCGGCCCGCATTTTTCCGTGCAACATGTTAATGGCCTTTAAAGGGCGAACCATTACCTTGAAATCACTGATTTTTCCCTCATCATTGAATGAAACTATATCCACACCATTGACAACAAGGCCATCGACTTCACAGACAAACTCCAACACGGCATGGTCCGCATTGACCACCTCCTTTACATAGTGAAAGCTATCATTTAAAACCATCATTACGCCACTAAGATAAAACTTTGTGAGCTCTCTTCCCTCCTGAGGAGTATGCACTACGGGGGAGTAAAAAACGCAGTCTTCGGCGAGAACCTCATCCAACCGACCAGGGTTCATTTCCTTTACAATTTCGTGCCAGGTTTCAAGCGTACTCATTATTGCTTCCTTACATAGGTTCTAAGTTTTAAACAGGCGAATAGCGAAAGTCAGTATCCGGCTTCGCCAGAAGATATCCTAGCGAAAAAATCCGGTTCCAGGCGCTCATACTGGACGGCACCCGGCTTCATCACGTAAATTATATCCACGACTTGGTTCAGGTCATAACCCTGCTTTCGAAGGTCATTTTTAACCAGTTTGAAAGTACCATTGGTAATAATTTCACCTTGGATGCGCAAAAATAGGGGACGAGCATAAGCGGGTAATTCCACATTCACATGCCGCGAGAAACTATCCAGGTCTAGCGCCTCTACATCTGTTTGCAAAGCAATAGAGGCCATACCAGCCCGGCCATCTGTCCCAGGCACCTCGACCCCATAGACATTGCAAAGCGACACATGGTGATGGCAATTGATAACCTCTGAAACCTCATTGGTCGATACGTTTTCTGATTTCCACCGGTAAGTATCGCCCACTCGATCTACAAACTGATAATGGGCCAAGCCAAGAGCGAATCCCACGTCCACTGTTTTCATCAAGTCACCCGTATTAAACCAGGTGTCCCCTTTGTCAAACGCATCCCGAAGTACCTTTTTCTCTGTATCACAGCTATCAGTGTAGCCTTCAAAAGTCGTATCCTGCGCAATTTTCCCCAGCAGCAAACCGGGCTCCCCATTATTTACCTCAATGCAAAAACCTTTACTGTCGCGTATGATTTCATCAATCTCCACATCATACTTGACCAGCGCTATTGGCAATGTAGTCATGCCAACCGTGCAGTCTTTATTCAATAAATTCATGAATCCAACATTGCCTTCGCTGGAGCCATAAAGTTCGATAATACGGTCTATACCAAAACGTTGCTTGAACTTACACCACACATCTGGTCGCAGTCCGTTCCCCGAGATAGACTGTAAAGTATTGTTTGCGTCATCAGCTTGTTCGGGGGTATTGAGAAGATAGCGGCATAATTCACCGACATATACAAAGCACGTTGCCCCATGTTTACGCACATCCGGAAGGAACTCACTGGCGGAGAATTTACGGCGAAGAATCATACATGCACCAGTACAAAACGCCGGGCCTACACCAAAAAACAAGACCGTGCCATGATAGAGGGGCAAGCATAAGTAAATACGATCATCCGCGTTGCATTTAATTCCAGCGGTATATGAAAGTATCGCAGCATTGAGATAACGGCGGTTAGATAATACAGCCGCCTTGGGCATTCCAGTGGTTCCAGAAGTAAAGATATACAGTGCTATGTCACCCAGCTCGACCATCCCTGTGTCTAATGGGTTGCTGTCAACCTGGTTCATGGATTCCTTGTCTAGGTCTCTACTCCAATCAGGACATTCAACCTTCCCTCCATCGGGCACAAAGAGATAGCCTTCTATCTCTGCCAGCTCGGGATCTCTCTGGACCTCATCGATCACCTGCAGTCGTTCCTCACCAAAAATACACATCCTGGACTGGCTAATACTAAGACAATGAATAAGGGGAGCATGGCTCAGGTTAGTGTTAATGAGCGCAACGGTTACGCCAAGCTTGTTGAGGGCGGTAATAATAATAAGATACTCGATACGATTTTCCATCAGAAGGCTTACCACATCTCGGCGAGCAAGACCCAGAGCCTTGAAGGTGACCGCATAGCGGTTGGCCTGTTGGTTGAGCTGCTTCCAGGTCACGGTTCGGCCTTCAAACACAACAGCAGGTCTATCGGGGAAACGCTCTGCGGTGACTTCTATCCGCGCAGCGAAGCAATCTCGCGTATAGAGGGGGCGCATTTTCAACACGCTCGGAAGCTTAAGAAGAGTGGGGATGTGTGAAATGGTCCCCAGAACATCTTTTATACTCATGGTCTCACTCACTATAGTCGGGGGCGAAAGATCGCATACAAGAGGTGCCACACACCCAGACGTATGTAACCTCCTTACTCTTCACACCACGTTACCTTGCACGGCACCCAGAGGCATTGACAATAAACAGCAAGAAGTTGACTTTTTGCTGGAAAGGAACAGAATACACTGATTTTAAGAGGCATTTTTGCTGTGCAGGCGAGAGATTTTCTACACATTAGTTCAGTGAGGTCATTTCTGGGGGGCTGTCAACGGCAGGGCGTCAGCTCGGTAGATATTCTGGAGAGAATTGGCGTACCTCCTGAAACACTGGATAATCCCGAGGGCGTGTTCCCTGTTCGAAAAATGGGTGAGCTCATATCTACAATCTCTCTCTCATTGCAGGATGAAACACTAGGGTTTATGCAGCGCCCTACCGGAATAGGCGGCGTGGAAATGTCTATTCACGCCGTGGTTGGCAGCAAAACCTTGGGCGAAGCGCTGGACCGCTGGCTCAGCTACTGGGGCCTGATTCACACGGATGAGGTCTTTGATTTGTCGGTGCATGGGGATGAAGTGCACATTTCTATCTCTTTCCAGGATAGCGACACCCTTGACCGGTCAAGCTTTATTACCTGGGCCACTTTTGTAGCTCTGCGCCTCGCCGGTTGGCTGGTCGACAAACCCATCTTGCTTGATCGGCTCTATTTCCAGTTTGCGGAGCCAAAGGAGGAAGAAGACTATCTTCGCATGTTTCCCAGCAATCACTATTTTGATCAAAGCGCCAACAGGCTTATTTTTAACAAACGGTTTATGGCTTTGCCGGTGACGCGGACACCCGAAGAGGTATCCGACTTTATGAGAATTCTGCCGCACCTTCTGACTGTCAGCAGGCCAAACCAAACTCTTACCGAGCAGATCCGGCATATGCTGCAAGGCACCGACAATATTGATGTGTTACCCCTGAAAACTATTGCCCATAGACTGGGTAAAAGTCAGGATACCGTGCGACGCCACCTCAAGACTGAGGGAAACTCCTATAAAGAGATAAAGGAGAGTGTGCGACGCGATATAGCCATACTGCACTTACACAGAAATACAGCATCGATAAACCAAGTAGCTTATATGTCGGGGTTTTCTGAGCCCAGTGCATTCATACGTGCATTTAAAAACTGGACTGGCCTGACACCTGGAGATTATCGCAAAGCATGTACCCGCCAGGAACGGGCATAGTTTTGCAACAACCGCATGTGTCCGACGTCAACTATCCTGTCCGGTTCGCGACAACTATGATGGCCGGTTAGGTGTCGTTGCTTTTCTGGGTTTTTAATTGCTGTTGCTTTCGATAGCTGCCCCCCTCCAGCTCTATAATAGTGGCGTGATGAATGAGCCGATCTATTGCGGCTACCGTCATCATGCTGTCCGGGAAGATGTGATCCCACTCGCTGAACGGTTGGTTGGCAGTGACGATTAGGCTGCCGCTCTCATAGCGGTGAGCAATGAACTCAAACAGCACGTGGGTTTCAGCGTCCGTTTTCTTCACGTAACCGATGTCATCTACGATGATTACAGGGTATTTATCCAGCCGTGTCATAGCGGTCATCAAGTCCAGATCGCGCTTGGCCTGCTGCAAGTGCTGCACCAGAGCGATGGCAGGGAATAGCTTACCGTACCCCCTGCTCGATGAGCGTATGTCCGAGAGCTACGGCGACATGGGTTTTACCTGTGCCACTGGGGCCTAGCAGCAGGACATTATCTGCCTTGCGGGCCCAATCTATATCCTGTTGCAGCTTAGCTTCACGCACCCATTTTTGCGTCCTTCGGTGGTAGCGATCTGATAGCTCGTACTCACACAGCGCCGCTAGATAGTCGGTGTGCGACCAGCTTTTTTCAACCGCCGTTTCCCATAGCGACTGGTAGTGTCGGCCGAAGGCCGGCAGGCGAAGCTCTTTTAATAACAAGGCGACTGAATCGCTCATATCAACACCTCGTTTGCTAGAACGGGCGTAAGCGTTCATTCTGAGACGTTATTTTCAGCCTAATCCTCGCGCGATATAGTTGCCTCACTGAATCATCACCGCACGAGGCAACCCCCGTGACCGATACCCCCAGGAAATATACCCGCCGCAGCCAGGAAGAATGGCAAACATTAATCCGTCAGTGGCAGCAAAGCAGCTTGTCCGCAGCCCACTTTTGCAAACAGAATCACCTGAGCAGCGCTAGTTTTTATCAATGGCGCCAGCGTTTCGAGGACAGTGATAACCTTGACAATAAAACAGCAGCCACCCCATCCACCGATTTTATCGATATTACTGCGCTAAGCTCTACGGCGGATCACCAGGGCTGGAACATTGTCCTTAACCTGGGCGATGGCCTGTCACTGACATTGAACCATTCCTAATGTTTCTCCCCGAAGCCGATATTCGTATTTGGCTATGCACCCAACCCACAGACATGCGCAAGTCATTTAATGGCCTAAGCGCCCTGGTGAAAACCCAGCTAGAAGAAGACCCCCTTAGCGGCCAGCTGTTTGCCTTCATTAACAAACGC
>CAYNZI010000031.1:0-11455 GCA_964401565.1 uncultured Spongiibacteraceae bacterium | reverse complement strand
CAGAAGGCGCGGCGGCGGTGTAGAAAACACCACTGCTGGCGGCGTACACTTTCAGTTCGTTACTGCCCGCAACTTTAATCGACTCACTATCAAACTCAACCATCGCGCCACTGCTGGCAGCCGCGTTGGTCTCATCAATCAATTCCTGAGCATCCAGAGATGCCATGAATCCGGGCAAATAATTAGTATCGTAATCACCGCCATTAAAAGTTTCATCTTTGAGAATACGCTTTAACAGCGATATGTTTGTCGCTATGCCCTCGATAACCACGCTGTCGAGGTATTGGTAAAGCTTTTTAATAACATCATCACGATTACTGCCTCGCATAATGATTTGTGCAATCAAGCTATCGTAGAAAGGCGAAATCTCAATATCGCTGTCGGCAATCGAGATGATTTCAACATCGTCTCGCTCTGGTATTTCACAATGGGTAATCAATCCGGGATTAGGAACTAACTGCATAACACCCTCGCTATCAAGAGCGATTTTTTCCGCCGTCACCCGCACTTCTATGGCGTAACCAATTTCCTGACGCTCAATCGCCTCAATACTCCCACCACCGGCAATCTCAAACTGCATCTTAACGATATCAACGCCAGATGTTGCTTCAGTAACCGGATGTTCGACCTGTAACCGCGTATTCATCTCCATGAAATAAACTTCGTTTTCTTCAAGGTTATAGATAAATTCGACAGTACCTGCACCGGTATAATCAACGGCATCCGCAATCGATAAGGTGTAATCAAATACTTTTTGCTTTAATTCTTCCGGCAGCATGGTTGAGCCAGATTCTTCAACAACTTTCTGGTTGTTGCGCTGTACGGAACAATCGCGCATACCCAATACGCGGCTATTGCCATGACTATCACGCAGCAACTGTACTTCGATGTGCCGCATAGATGTAACGAACTTCTCAAGATATAAGTCACCGTTACCAAAAGCCGCTCTGGCTTCAGAACTAACCATGCCATAGTACTTCAGCATTTCGTCTTGGCTGCGAACGACCTGAATGCCTTTGCCGCCACCACCATGAACCGCTTTTAGCAATACCGGGTAGCCGATATCATTTGCAATATTGATTGCTTGTTCACAGCTCGCCAAAATACCATGGCTACCAGGAACTACAGGTACATTGTTAGCCTGCACTGTTTGAATCGCATTCGACTTGTTACCCATAGTCATCATGCTGTCAGCGCTGGGGCCAATAAAATTGATGCCGTTATTAACACACAAACTGGCAAAATTCGGATTCTCTGACAAAAAACCAATGCCGGGGTGAAGTGCCGGAACCTGTTCATGTTCGGCAACTTTCAAAACCGACTGGGCATTCAGATAACTTTCATCCGATGTATTTCCACCAAGACATACTAACGTGTCCTGCTCGCGCAACATTTTTGCAGGCACCGACGTCATGTCTGGATCAGAAGCAACCAGAACCACTGTCAGATCACTTTCTTGCGCTTTTCGAATCAATTTAACCGCTGTACATCCACGAGCATGAACCAAAACCTGCGTCAAAGGTTTCATCAATGAGCGAGGGTCCACCTCTTCCACAGATTCTGCTTCCGATGCCAATACCGGCATAACACTGGATAGTGCGCTATTGATCACTTCTTCAACGGTCACAACCGGTAACGGAATCGCGCTATCAATTTCTTTCAACTTGTCGTCAAGCTCATCAGAAAAGGGATGCTTAACCAATTCGACCATCGCGCCATCGATGCTGGACAGATAATTAGACAACGTTGAGGTAGAGGGCAGATAAGAAGGCACCACCATCTGACCGGCAAAGGGCATGTTAGTGCCCGAAAAATAGTAGGTCTGCACCAGCGGGTGCGTGACGAAACTGGCTTGAGCACCACCCGTACAATCCCCATAGCCAAACATAACTACTGGTAATTCGTTATCGCGAATAAAACGAGTGATTCGATCGTTAACCACCGCCATGGAAAATAACGCACTCGCACCCTCCTTGGTTTGCATGCCACCGGAACTGATGAAACAAACAACCGGAAGATTTTTACGGGCGCACTCAACAAGTAGGTGACAGAATTTTTCACCGCTGGCCATATCAAAAGCGCCAGCCTGAAACAACATATTCGATGCAGCCACACCAACCCGGCGCTCTTCGCCACTCGTTGTTTTCAATGTGGCCAGCCCGGTCACCAACCCACAGGCGCGAATGTTATTCTCCAGAGCCTGCTCTATGGACTGACGAAACCCGGGAAAATTGACCGGGTTAGGGCTGGTTTTATCCGCATCCAATTCTTCAAAGTCAGTAAAAAAATGGCCGATAACATCATCCGGGCTGCGTTTATTGACCGGCTTTTCACTTTTTAACAATTTCCGAATCAACAGGTCCTGGTAACCCATGGTGAGGCGATTCCAGAAATCTTTACGTCGACCGATTCTGAAAGGATTAATAGTGCCCTTAAAATTGGACTCATTGGCGCTGTTATAATAAGCAGGTAACAGCTTCTCAAAGTAGTAAGTCAGAATTACAAACAAACTGTCATTCATTTCCGGGTTACCGATGCTTTTCCACTGCTCGATTTTTTGCATCAATGCGCCGAGATGACCCTGGCCGAGAAAGACCTTCAACCACTGCTCAAATTTCGCTTCCTTTTGTATATCCCGATCACTACCCAATACCCGACTGAGCGAGCCCTGCAACAATGTCTGTACTGACGCGCGACTGAGACTTTGCGTATCCATCGCTTCTTTTGCAATAGACGCGAGATTTTCTACAACGTTGTCGTAAAGCGCATCAAAAATAAGGATATCGTTACACTGCTGAACAAAGGACGAGCGCAACTCTTCATGGCAAATTACGTCCATAACATTAAGACGATTTAATTCTGGCCAAGCAGCCGACAGTGGATAGGCATCGCTGTCGTTTAGCAGGCCGATTAACGTGCGAAAATTATGACCGGCACTATTCTTCCATCGATTATATAAGGAAAAGGCAATTTCAAATGTTAAGCCCTGCACGGCGAGCTCATATTTTTCTTTCGGTTCACCCAAAAGCAAACGAGTCACCGCATTGCGTTCACTATTTAAGTCTTCCCGCTTACTGCTAAAGTTTTTCCAAACCTTGACCAATTCATCGTCATAAATAACTTTGTCGGGGTCATTCAACCAGTCCTTGAACGCGGTATCTTTTTCGAGACTCAAGCGTGTATTGAGATCGCCTTCTGGTAATGTCATTTTCGATAAACGACCGTATTCACTACTGGAAATTGAGTGAACCCTGCCACGTACACTGAGATAACGCATATAGCGATAGCACAGGCCAAAAATATTCGATTGAGTCGTTGGTGTACGACCTAAACCCAAATCCAGATCGTATCCCAGCCCAGACGTGGACACCAAAAACTGTTCGTGGGCACCCGGCGATAAACAGCGTGCCAAATGACGATCATAATGTTCTTTCAGATTCTCTGAGTTGCGTACAAATTCCACCGACGCATTTTCTACCGCTTCTATTGCCGAGAATATCGCCAATTGCAAATTATGTTGACGCTCATCTTTATCAACAGGAGAGTAGTCGATAATGCCGTCGAGGCAGCCCAAGGTATACAGCTCTTCAGGTGAAACACCCACGGCTTTAGCACACTCTTGCCAGGACAAATTGAACTTTCGCGCAATACTCTGCAAGCCCTGGGGCTGGATGGTGTTAAAAATACCATCTCGCACCGACAGCAATACATTGGCCGCCGCCAGCGGTATGGCTCCACCGGAATAGGCAACACCAATAATGATACCGACAGTGGGCACATCGACATTCGTGCTCTCAGTAATGAGTCGCGAGATGCTATGTGCCTGATTATGGGTATTAGCCAGTTCGCCCGCATCAGCTCCCGGGGTATCAATCAAATAGACGATAGGTCGCGACATATCCGAATACTGACGGATAGCCTGGCGAGCCAGTTCATGATGCTCAGGCATCCAGCTGCCATTGGCACTGGTACGCTCCTGGCAAATAAAACAGATGCGACGGTTGCCTCTGGGGTGCACCAAGTCAACTTCAGCGCTATAAAACGGCCCCTGCTCTTTGCTACTTATGATAATACCGTTCAATCCGGCGACAATACTCTTAGCACTGGGACGCTTGCTGTGTTGAGCCGGTAGAACGGTTTGCTCAATATACTCATCAACCGATAATTTCTGAATCGCTTTCAGCCGACTCTGGACTTGACGCTCATCCACCAGACCTTGCAAGTGCTCTGACAGCGGCACCGGGTCTTGATCGGGAAAAAGAGAAAACCCTGTCGAGGTTTGCTCCGCTTCAATAAAGAGAGGATCTGCTTTAGATGCTGCTGAAGTAGATCCCGACCCGGAAACGGTAGCCATAGGTTTGTCCTTTTTTGTATTGTAAAAGCAATAAGTTATGAAATTTTCATAACTGCTATTATCCAGAATATGGATCCAGTTAATAGCATAGTTCACTGAACACATTGTTCCATATATGGAACAGTATAAGATTATGGTATGGTTTACGGCTATTCACACCGAAATGAGCCCCTAACATGCTGGACATCAACGCGATGTTGCTTTTTGCCCGTGTGGTAGCCGCCCAGAGCTACACACAGGCGGCAAAGGACACCGGCATCCCTAAGTCTACACTGAGCCGAAAAATCGCCCAGTTGGAAGAGCACTTGGGCGTGAGGTTATTGCAACGGAATTCTCGCTCATTAAGCCTTACCGATGAGGGCGGCCATGTCTATGAAAAAGCACTCAATATCCTCAGGGAAGTCGAAGCCGTCGAATTATCCGTCGAAAGTGCTCGCCAGGACGTATCTGGCACCCTAAAAGTACTTTTTCCCATTTCTTTTGACCAAAATATCGCCACCAGTTTATGTGCAGGGTTTCTGAAAAAATACCCAAAAATGGAGACAACCATCCAATTCTCCGACAGTGACGTCGACCTGATCTCGCAAAACTTCGATATTGCCGTTGCGTTCGGCCCATTGAACAGCTCTAACTTAATTGCCAAACCACTGTTCCAACGAGATATGGTTTTAGTCGCCAGCCCCGCCTATCTTAAAAAACAAGGCACACCAACGGCTATTGCTGCACTGGCCGACCATCAGGGTATTTTATTGGGAAATAGCAATTCCATGCCTATTTGGCCACTGGGAACCGGAAAGCAAAAATCGCTCGTCAGCTTTCACCCAAAAGCCTGCGTTAACAGTGCTGCAGCTGTAAAACAGTTAGTGATGGCCGACCTTGGTATCGCGATGCTGTCAGAGTCTCAGTGCAAACAAGAAATTCAGCGGGGTACCTTGGTGCAAATCTTGAAAGAATTCCCGCTGGAACCCCTGAAAGCCTACGGACTTTATTCAAGCCGCAATCAACTGTCACCCCGCATTTCCTGTTTTCTGGACTATGTCAGTCAAAGCTTTGGCCAGGCCGAGTCACAACAGCTGTTGCGCCTCACACCCGTCAGGGGTTTATCGTAACCGACGAAAAGAATTTTCCTATGCCTGAACTCTACATCCAAGCCAACGACCTACGTCTTGCTTATGACGAATTTGGCAACCCCTCCGACCCGGCAATGATTCTGGTTATGGGGCTGGGTACACAAATGATTGCCTGGCCTAAAGATTTTTGTCAGGGTTTGGCCGCCAGCGGCTTTCGAGTCATTCGATTCGACAACCGCGATATTGGTTTATCGCAAAAAATGGATAACGCGCGTACCCCCGGCATTGCTAAAACAGTGCTTCTCTCCAAAATGGGATTGCCCGTTAAAGTCCCCTACAAATTATTCGACATGGTCAATGACACGATCGGATTGATGGATGCACTCGGTATTGAAACCGCTCACCTTATCGGCGCTTCTATGGGCGGCATGATTTCCCAGCTGCTGGCCAGCCATTTCCCCAACCGAGTACTGTCACTAACCTCCATAATGTCGACCAGCGGCGCCAGATCACTTCCTCGAACACCCGTTAAAATAACCCGCCAACTCATCCGCCGATCGCAAGATAGTAGCTTTGATGCCTATCTTGAAAACACCATCAGAATTTATCGCCTGATAGGCAGCCCTGACTATATGCCAAGCGATGACATATTAAGACAAAAAATCACGACCAGCTTTAACCGCTCCCATCATCCCCAGGGTTATGCCAGGCATCTCACCGCGATTATTGCCAGCGGCGACAGAGTCAGTGCACTGAAGAAAATTACCGCACCAACACTAGTGATTCACGGCAACGCCGATGTATTAGTCCCAGTGCAAGGCGGTATCGACACCGCCAGGCATATTCCGCAGTCTCGCCTAGAGCTATTCGACGGTATGGGACACGACCTTCCAACCGCCCTCCTACCAAGATTCGTCGAACTGATTAGCGAACATGCGGCTAGCGCCTAAACCGGTTTCGACAGTGGTATTTAATGGGTATTCGCCATTAGACCGCTGGAAATTGATGACAATATAATACCAACTTACTGCGGCCATACCATCGTACAATCCCCTCGATGACTCATGCTAGAATGACACTCTAAATAATTTCATTCTCTATCAATCACCTCATAAGGAAGTTCCATGCAACTCAAAGATCGAATTATCGTTGTTACGGGTGCGGCAAGCGGCATCGGTAAAGCCATGGCCCACCGTTTTCACAAAGAAGGTGCCAAACTAGTGGTCTGCGCTGACTACAATGGCGACGGCGTTAAAGCCGTGGCGGCAGAAGTCAATGGTATTGCCTTTGAAGTCAATGTCGCTATCGAAGGTGACATCCAAAAGCTGATAGAAACTGTCGAAAATGAACATGGGCCCATCGATCTGTTTTGCTCCAATGCAGGTATATCGATTGCCGGCGGCGTTGAAGTTGACAATGAAGACTGGCAGCGTATCTGGAACATCAACTTGATGGCTCACGTTTGGGCTGCCAGACATTTGGTTCCAAAAATGCTGGCAAGAGGTGGCGGCTACCTACTGAATACAGCCTCAGCGGCTGGTTTGTTGTCGCAAATCGGATCCGCCCCCTATGCCGTCACCAAACACGCTGCCGTTTCATTGGCTGAGTGGCTGTCAATCACTTATGGTGATCAAGGTCTCAAAGTATCCGTACTGTGCCCACAGGCTGTACGCACAGCTATGACCGCCGGCCATGAAGATGCCGTTGCGTCTGTCGACGGTATGATGGACCCCGACGAAGTGGCCGAAGCCTGTTTGAAAACTATTGAAGATGAAAAGTTCCTAGTTTTACCACACCCTGAAGTCATGGAATACATGCAACGTAAAACCAGCGACTACGACCGCTGGCTGGGCGGCATGCAAAGACTGAATGCGCTGTACACCCAAGAGTAGTCAGCCGCAGTCAAACAGAACCAATAATACTCACTGAAAGAGGGGAATAAAATGTCCACCAAAGAAAAACAAGACCCTAGCTATATTTCAGCGGCTGAAATGCGCTCGAAAGGACGCGCCGTAAAACCGAAAGACGCAGCAACGCTTATTATTGTTCGACGCGACAGCGAGCAACCCAAAATTCTAATGGGAAAACGCGCTGCCGGACACAAATTTATGCCCAATAAATTTGTCTTCCCGGGCGGCAAAGTTGACTCGGGAGATAGCCGCATTCGACCGCCTAACGATCTTCATCCCGCGGTACTGAAACGCTTGATGAAAGGATGCTCCGAGTCCCGCGCCAGAGCACTAGCCCTGGCCGCCATTCGTGAAACTTTTGAAGAAACCGGTTTGGTCCTGGGCGAACCCGATACCCCCACTATAAAAACCCGATCGCCACACTGGGGCGATTTTTTACAACACGGTGTTAATCCTCGGCTGGACACGCTTCATGTTATCGCCAGAGCAATTACTCCGCCCTACAGAAACCGTCGCTTCGATGCACGGTTCTTTATGGGTGAAGCAGATCTTATTCAAGGAGAGGTACACGCAGCACCAGAAGGCTCCGGCGAGTTATTGGAACTGCACTGGGTCTCGCTCGAAGACGCCCACAAACTCGAACTGCCAAATATCACGCGCATGGTACTCGGAGAAGTTGAACGACGCTTAGTGGACGGGCACTCACCCGATGATACGGGGCCTTTTATCCACTTCCGCAACGGTAAACCTGTCATAGACACCATATAGATTTGGAAAATCATCGAACGAAAATGGCATCACATGAAATCTGTTTATCGCGGCAATAATATTCCCCGGTGTTATCAGCAGATAACAGGCATAGCCGCTTAAACTGAGCACAAAAAAAACCGCCTCACAACATTCCTTGTGGGGCGGTTTTTTTGTCATCAACCGATGAACGAATGTGGTCTAAAGAACCATCTTCGTTCATTGGCTAAATATGTACTCATTAAAACTCGTAAGAAACATTCACACCATACGTTGCTGGCGCACTGGCGAAAGCATTATAGGTACCAGCTTGAACAACGCCTTGGAAAACACCGCTGTAGTATTCATCATCATTGATATTACGACCCCACACTTGAACATTAACACCGTTGGTAAACCTCAAACCGGCACTAGCATTCCAGGTACTCACTTCGCGACTAAACTCCTCGGGGACATTCCAGCCTACGCGAACATCACTTTCGTAGATGTAATCGGTACGAACATAACCTTCAATGCCATCACCCACTACAAATTCGTAGGTAGCGGAGGCTGTGACGTTTTCTTTGTGAATACCAGCGGGTTCTTCTCCTGACAAATCGACAGGCACTCCGCCTATTCCAGACGCTCCGGTGTACTCGTCATATTCGGGATCCATAAACGTTCCCGCCAAGTTGAAGAGCCACGAATCTGTTGGCGAATATAATGCGTCAAATTCAATACCGCGAGTCGATCGCTTACCCGCGTTGGTTAACACAAACGAGTCGCCGTCAAACGCATTCTGTTGAAAATCTTCAATAGTCTGATCAAAGATTGCGATATTGAAAGCGCCCCGTTCGAAACTGGCTTTCAAGCCCAGCTCAAACACCGTTGCGTCTTCTGGCGCCGCATAACGAGTGCCGTAGCTCTGGTTGGGTACCAGCAAACCTGCAGCAGTCAGTGCTGCCTCGCTTTCAGGAAAAGGCCGCGACGCGTTACCAAGGTTCCATGAACTCGATTTGTAGCCGGTTGCTGCACTAGCGTAAACATTAAACAGGTCATTAACACGATAAGTGACCCGCGCGGTCCAGGTAACTTTGTCGTCGTCAGTTTCGCCATTTTCAACCGAGTTTGGATAGTCTATGACCGGCGGCCTGAACTGAAAGGCTTGTAGCCCTCCCTTCAAAGCAGGAGGGAAAGGGATGGGCGTCAAATCGATAGAAGAAAACACGTCATCATTACGGTAAGTATCCTTAACCACTTCTTTTTCATCGGAGGTGTAGCTGACACCAAGTGTTGCGGTCAGGTCGTCAGTAAAATGATAATCAAAGGTTGAAAATAGCGAGTACGCAAAATTGTCCTGCTCAAAGGCTGTTGACGCCACGATATCCGATGACAAAATTTGCCCAGCAGGTAATCCAAGAGCGACTTCAACGAACGCCAATGTAGCTGGACCACCAAATAACACGTCACCATAGGCTCGGAAGTCGTCTCCGAAATAGGTAGAAGCGTCAGTCTCGATATCTTCTTGGAAGATATAACCACCCACCATCCAGTCTAACGACTCGCCGGCTGTAGAGGTCAATCGAAACTCCTGAGTCACTGTTTCAATATCGATGCCATCGTCAGTCCTAACAAGATCCGCACCGGTATAATCCACATCACCCCCGCTGAAGCCCTCATGTTTGCGGTAAGAGCTAATTGACGTCAGCACAAAGTTGTCGTAATCGATATCAACTTGGAGAGAAATACCGCCATCGTCAATTTTGTTAACATTGTCAAAGGTTACTGCCGATTTACGGGCAAATGGCTTGTTGTCCGGCAGTATAGTAGCACCAAGAGCACTCGAAAGTGCGAGCGTCCTTGCACCATTCAAAACACTGGTAACCGCACAACAGTTTTCGTCAATTTCGCTGTAGTCAACAATAAGCCGCATGCTCACGTCTTCATTCGGTTCAAATAGGGCCTGAGCGCGAAGATTCCAACGATTGCGTTCATTAAGATCTGCACCTCCGTCCAATCTTTCAACATAACCATCGCGCGAATTTACGCTACCCCCGATGCTGAGAGCGAGAGTATGTGACACGCCATTCGTGTAATAACCTTTCAACTGCTGATGATTATAGTTACCTAGGCCAACGTCTATTCTACCTTCCTCTTCAAACGAAGGCGCTGCAGTAACGATACTGATAACACCGGCCGACGCGTTTTTACCAAACAGTGTACTCTGCGGCCCGCGCAATACTTCTACTCGCTCCAGTTTAGGAAGATCGCCAATCGCTGCGCCTGCTCGAGAGCGGTAAACACCGTCGATAAACACCGCAACCGAGGGTTCAATGCCAACGTTGTTACTACCGCCACCAAATCCCCGAATCGTAAAGTTGGTAGCGTTAGATCTCTGATTAGTATTCACCCGTAAAGATGGAACAAGAGCCTGCAAATCGCTTATATCGAGCACCGCAGCCTTCTGAATAGTGTCTTGACCAACCACTGACACCGCAATGGGTGTCTCCTGCAACGTTTGCTCACGCTTTGACGCGGTAACCAACACCTCTTCGATCATTGAGCTTTGTGCCTGCACACCGGCAGCGCCAAGTGCGCTCACGACGGCACTCGCTAGCAGTGTCTGCTTGAACAGTAGGCTTTGATGAAGGTTTTTTTTGCGAACAAATTCTGTCTTGGACATGGGTAACCCTATATTAGATATTATTTGGACGAGTTACGGCGTCTGTAAAAGTACCGTCAATAGGCACTAAGACTACCGAATTGATAATCAGTATTGCTGAGTATAGACCCGAAAAATACTAGAACGGAAGCTATTTACAATCGCTTATCCGCCGGCGTATTTTCCATTTTACTAAATCATTGTTGGGATATAAGAGCTGAGGGTTTAACCTATGCTCTGCGCGAAGGCAAGACGTGTTAAAAAAACGCTCGAAAACTAAAATAACTCAATTAAAAGTATCGGGTGGCGGCTCACAAAGTGGTGAGATTATACAAATAACAGCCAATATCTTCGGCATGCGGGCAGACCGTCCGCATACCTTTGAGACCTCTGGTTTAGGTGCAGCGATAGCTTGCGCGGTTGGCATCGGTACATACAGTAGTTTTAATGAAGTTGCAGGGCAGACGATCCATACCGGCGACAGTTTTGAACCAGACAAACAACACCATGCACTGTACGATCAACTCTACAAGAACGTGCATCGAAAAATGTACAACGGCCTTAGACCCAGCTATAAAATGATCAGGAAAATAACTAATTATCCAAATTAGTTATAAGATTTTCATCAAACCATATTATCATCGAGTATAGGAAGAATTAATAGTCTCATCTCTTCCAATCTACAAGAAAAACTACAACAAATGACCATGCTCATTCAATGTCACGATTGATT
>CAYNZI010000030.1:0-11624 GCA_964401565.1 uncultured Spongiibacteraceae bacterium | reverse complement strand
CCTCCGGCAGATCTAATTTTTTTGTAAACCTGTTGAAAGTAATTTTGAGGAGCCTCTAAGCCTCCCTGAGAATCAAACATGGCATCGCACATAAATGCAGCCGTACCTAATCCTTTTTCGTTCAACTCACTGATCGCACCGTCAACCAAATTTGCATAGTCTTTACCAACGCTTTCGCTAGGATTATCACTATCAACTTGATGGGTTCCCCGATAGATATTAGGGGCTTCGACAGGGACTACATGATCGGGGCATTTTCTATTGACATAAGCCATTGTCGACATTTCAGATATTAATGTTGAATTACCGTGGTATGAGTAATCCATCACTATTGCACCAGTATTTCCTGTAACCGCTCTTGCTATCCTCATTGCAAGCTCGTTAGCTTCTGTACCAGTGCACACAAACAAACATACATTTAGATCGCCAGGAAAAGTTGCCGTCAATTTTTCTGCATATTCGATAACTGTTTCGTGCAAATACCGGGTATGTGTATTCAACTGGCCGGCCTGCTCAGTTAATGCCTTTACAACCCGTGGATTGCAATGTCCGACACTTGCAACATTGTTATAACAATCCAGATATTTCCTCCCATGTTGATCAAATAGCCAAACTCCCTCCCCTCTAACAATATTTACCGGATCGTGATAAAAAAGCATGCTGCCGCCAAAGTGGGCTTGACGGCGACGAATGAGTTCAAGATTTCCGCTATCGTTATTTTTGTAATCACTCAGATCAGTGTGTAATGCACCCAGGCTTGGAATCTGTTGTTTCTTGTCATGGTTCATCGTCTTCTATTCCTCGTCAAAATCAGAGAGATATTGTTTTGCCATTTCATCAACTCCGGTGATGATAGTTGCAGTCATTTCCTTGGCGGTTTCTGTTTCACTGCGACTATAAGCCCAGCTTAGATATGTAAAACCACGCATCAGTAAAAACAGAGGCAGTAGCGCAAGATGGTCATCTGGCATTAGTCTTCTCGACCGATATCCTTCCAGCAAGGCGTTGCTGGCATCATCGAAATAGTCCTCTCCCAAATGGAAAAATAATGTTGTTGCTATATCGAAAAGGTGCCAGCCAAATCCTGCATCATCAAAATCGATTAAACAAATACCGTTTTTGCTTCGCAAGAGGTTTTCGGGGAGGAAATCAGCATGAATGAGACCGTACCGATCGCCACACTTTCCAAACGACTCTAATTCAATCAAGGCTTTTTGTTTTGCCTTCTCCAACCGAAATAGTTGCTCCTCACTCAACTGCGACAATTTCCAGTATTGCCCCCAGAAAGGCTCACTACCAAAAACACCGTCGTCATCCCAGGCATGGCGCTCAAAACCCTCGGGTATTTCCCATTCTTGAGAATGTTGATGTGTTGTTGCCATCAACTGCCCTACTGTAAAAAAGGTATCCTTAATCGATGCCAAGTCTGTTATTCCGTCCTCAACAGTTGCTATCGGATCCCCATCAAACCACTCTAGCAAATCAACCTGTCTCTCCTCGGGCACACTCTCTACTTGGATGCGCACAAAGCTTTCACCGGCGTTAGTGAGTATAACTTGAGGGGTTCGCAACGACTCGCTATTGATAGCTGCAATCCACTGAAGTTCGGACGCCAGCTCCTTATCTGTGTGGTAGCCCGAGCGATGAACCCTTAAAGCATATTGCGCATCGCCATCTTTTACACGAAACACAGCGTTTTCTCGATGTTTTATCAGCGAAATTTCGGAATTCCCTGGTATTCCCCAAGCCACCAAGGCAGCTTTAGCTAGTCGCCTTAAGGCTTCTGCTTGCTCGGCTGGTGTTTTTTGGTAGAAGTTTGTCATTGTCATCTCACTCCTTGGTATACAGCTTGACCTTCTAGCACGGTAGTTTTTACTCGAGTGGTGTGTATCTCATAAACAGGTATATCCAACAAATTCTTATCAAGAACGATAAAGTCTGCAAACTTACCTACTTCAATCGAACCGGTCGTTTCTTCTTGATAGAGGGCATAGGCGCTACCCATTGTGAATATTTCAAGTGCGTCGGTTATACTAATAGCATATTCTTTCCCAAAAAACTCTTCAGACCCACCCGGCTTCTCACGAGTAATCATTGCCTCAATCGCAGGGAAGGGGTTAGGATCAAATACCACTGGCCAATCACTCCCTACTGCCATGTGAGCGCCACTATCCTGCATGGATTTTATGGGGAAACCCCAGGAAAGACGTTCCTCGCCTAATTCACTACGAAGAATTTCCTGCCCCTCATTTGGCCACCAAAAATACGGGGAGAATTCTGCTATTATACCAAGCTCTGCAAATCGTTCTATATCAGTCGGATTTACAAACACAGTATGCGCGATGACATGACGAACACCATTGCGCCCATGTTTTTTAATCGCTGCTTCTATTGAATCCAGCGCAATTCGAATTGCCCGATCACCTACCGCGTGCAAAACCGAGCCAATACCTTCACCGTGAAGACGAACAACTTCGGATTTCACTAAGTCCTCCGGGTTTCGTAAATCCCCACGAAAAGTTGTACCTTCATAGGGCTCAGTCAATGCCAGTGTTTGGCCCCCCGCCGAACCATCGAGAACAAATTTTACGTACTTGGGCTTGAGACGACCGGTCGAATAGTCATGCCGATTTTTTATGAGTTGATAGGCTGCTAACTTTGCCGGTTTCGTAACAAACTCCACCGGATGAGCAATTGATGCCACCACTTGCATTTGAAGCTCGTCACTATCATCGAGCTGCTTTAACGCCTTTAATGTTGTAGGGAAGCTCCAAACCTCATTGATAGAAGTAATGCCCAAAGAAGAAAGTTCAGAAATAGCCACCTTCAGTTCTCCTGCATACTGATCTACCGTCATCGCAGTCGCATTTTCAAGAACCAAGCCGGTAGCAAGTTCTCTTACAATCCCCGTTGCTTTCCCATCAGAATCCCGCTCAATTGTGCCACCAACAGGATTGACCGTGTCGTCATCAATACCGGCTAATACTAAACCCTTAGAATTAACTAATAACGCGTGACCGCCCACATCCCATAATGCTACCGAATGATCCGGAGCTATGGCATCAAGGGTAGACCTATGCGCTTTAATCAATTCATTATTGCCAATAACACCCGTTAACCAAGGGAGATTCCCTCCCAGTATCCACTCTCTATCAGGATTTTTATCTGCATATCTTTTGATTGCCTGCGCAATATTGTTCCATTCTTGACCTGGGTTAATACTAAGATTGTGGTTAAATTCCGCCGCCATTTGAGTATGAATATGCGCATCTTGCAGACCAGGCATTACGAAAGCACCGGACAATTCAATGATTTTTGTCGATCCGTCCATGTGTTGTTCCAATTGCTGATCATTACCGACATAAATGAATCGCCCTTCTTTTATCGCCACGGACTCAGCCCAAGGTTGATATTTATTTACCGTGTAAATATTCCCTCGTCTATAGACAGTATCAGCTATCTCCACCGCTACAGCGCCTTGAATAACAGCGCTGTTTACCAGCGCAATGAATAAGTAAATAAATGAAATTCTGATCATTGGTAACCCACCGTCACATATCATAAAGTCGAATATATTCGATATTTAAATCAAAAGTCAAATAAATTCGACTTTTTAGCTAATAAACGTTTAAATACCCTCTTTATAAACGGCGAAACTACACGTCTACCCGTCGATAAATTTCACAACTAAACGATTATTACTGGAAAATATGCAATCGACTCTTCGAAAGCCTACTCGTGTTTATGCAAAGGGGGCGGCTAGACGTGAAGCCTTGTTAGATGCGGCGTCTACTCTTCTCGACAGCCATGAATTGGATCAGTTGTCCCTCAAAGATATTGCCGAATGTGCGTCCATACCCGTAGGTTCTGCTTACCATTTTTTCGCCAATGCCCAAGACCTATTTGTCGCCCTCGCTCAACGCTTTATGTCATCGCTATTTACTGTAGTCAGTGAACCCTATTCGGGGACATCGTTAAAATCCTGGCAGAACCTTTTTGACGCAGCTACTGACCGTGCTGCAAAACTCTATGAAGAAAACCCTGGTTATCGACAGTTAATCATCGGAGGAAAATCGCCCCCTGACATCAAGCTTGCTGATAGAAAAAATGATGAACGCGTTGGCCAATTGATGATCGATGTGATTAAGCGACACTTTCATTTCGACGAGTCTTTATATAGTAATGATGTTTTTTTCTTTGCTACAGAAATTGTTGATCTGATGTTTTCACTCTCTGTCATTCGTCATGGAGTAATAACAACTGAAATGTTAGAGGAAGCCAAAAAAGCAGGCAAGTCTTATGCTCTGCTATATATACCTGAAGTTTTGCTGCCAGTGAGTGATAATTCTTGAGAGATTCAAATATAAATTGATTCGTGTATTAGTTTTTCTAAACATGAGTAATTTTGGCAGTCCTCGAAGTCCACACCTCATCTCCCGCAACGGCAAAGCCCGTCCCATTTCTCCTGCCCACACGGCTTCTATAGTAGCCTTCAGTACTAGTAAATTGGTTTGCACTATACTCTCTTCCTTTCCCAGAACTGTTTTGCCAGTTCGCTCAATCTCTCTGACAGCAGCTTGACTTCAGCACTCGCACTCTCAGAGCTGGTAGCTCCTTCCGTTATCTCGTCTGCGTAACCCATGACTTGCGTGATGTTGCGATTAATCTCCTCCGCGACTGCACTCTGCTCCTCGACGGCTGCTGCCACCTGGATACTCATATCATTGATCTGAGACATAGTATTGCTAATGGCGGTGATTGATGTGGATGCCTGCTTAACCTCATTCACACTGACAACAGCCTTCTCCTGCGCAGAACTCATCGTCTGTACAGCGTCTTTTGCACCTGCTTGCAGGCGCTCTATCATTGCGCTAATCTCTCCCGTCGATTGATGGGTGCGATTGGCCAACGTGCGCACCTCGTCAGCCACAACCGCAAAACCGCGCCCCTGCTCGCCAGCACGGGCAGCTTCGATGGCCGCGTTAAGAGCCAATAGATTGGTCTGCTCTGCAATCGAGCGAATCACATCAACGACAGTGTTGATATCCTCAGAATACTTTTCCAGCTTCGCCATTACACCAGAAGCACAATCGATTTCATCGGCTAACGATTCAATCGATGTCATCGTAGCATCGACGACAGCTCGCGATTGCAAAGCCTCGTTCGTAGCACTGCTTGCAGCTTCTGCAGTCAGCGTTGTATTGACGGCCACCTCCTGAACGCTTGCACTCATCTCATTGATCGCCGTGGCAACAGCATCAGTTTCTCTATACAACTGCTCAACCGCCGTCTTATTTTGGGCTATAGCTGCACTTAGTGTCGAATTACTACCTACCAAATTATTAGCATCATCGGCAACACGACCAACAATACCCCCCGTTTCCGACTCCAACATTTTCATAGCCAGCAGCAGCTGGCCTACCTCATCATTTCGACCGGTATAAACATGCATTGCCACGGGGTCTTCACTAACTGACTTGGCTTTTTCGACAACCTGTTTAAGCGGCGCTAGCAAAAAAGTCATGCCCACGCCGACCGTAGCTAAAGTAATAATTTCGGCACCTATCAGTGAACTACCTAACAGTAACGTAGAGATGCCTCCTCCGAGAACAGCGCCGACAACCGTGATTAGAGTAGCCTTGGCTGACAGGGTCATTGACTTTCGTTTGAGAAAAACAGGTTCCTTTCCTGCATTGAGCAGGCCATAAAGGGCATCAGCCCGGCGCACATCTTCCTTCTCAGGAAAGACCCTTACCGACTGGAATTCCTCCGCTCTGCCATCCTTCATTATCGTCGTAGCAAAAGCATCTACCCAATAATGGTCACCATCTTTACATCGATTTTTAACGATCCCTTTCCAAGAGCGACCACTCTGAAGTGCTCCCCATAACATCTCAAATGCGACAGCCGGCATTTCTGGGTGGCGAATAATATTATGAGCCTGCCCTGTCAGCTCTTCAGATGTAAATCCTGCGATTTTATTGAAATCGTCATTAGTGTATCGAATCAACCCTTTGACATTAGTGGTCGAGAGAATGTTAGCGTTTTTATCAACAGATTTTTCCTGCCCTGTAATAGGGAGATTTTTTCGCATAATGTAATTACCCAAATTTGTAGTTTTTTTGGCGATTTACTCGCTGAGCACTCCGCAGTATCGACATTAAACTTGTTCTTTCACATTTCTAACTCTCGCTCAAAAAATATTCGCACTCAATAAGTAATATAGAAAATAGCGATGCCAAAAATTAGTTCACATCAAATCACAACAGCATCGACCTTAGCTTGGAAAGTTCAGTTGTTACGAGCTTTCCCCGTTAATCATAAACCATTGTTCAATGGTAGATGAATCCTGCGGGCGGCAGATATGATAGCCTTGCAAGCTGTCACAGCTCATTGATTGTAAAGCTCGCATTACATCCTCATTTTCTACGCCTTCAACTACAACCGTTCGATTAGTACTGTGCGCTAAATGAATCATGGCCTGAATAATAGAATAATCATCTTTATTATTAAGCATCCGCAGGGTAAACGAATTATCAATTTTTATTTCTTTAGTAGGCAATTCACGTAATAGAGATAGAGAAGAATAACCAACACCAAAGTCATCGACAACAATACAAACACCCAAAGAATCAAGCTGATTTAAAACAATTCTTACTCGGTCAAGGTTTTTAAGCATTGCGCTTTCAGTAATTTCAAGTTTAATTGCATCAGCGGGTAAGTTATTCGCCTTTAGCTTTGCAACAAAATAGTTAGCGAAATCCAAATCTTGTACATCAATAGCAGAAAGATTCACATTCACTTTCAAGTTAGGCTGTATTTTTCGCCATTTTTTTAGCTGCTGACATGCTTCATTAATAACCCACCGAGTAATGCCCTTTATGTACTGAGTGTCTTCTGCAAGAGGAATAAATTCGGCAGGGGATATATAGCCTTCCTCTTTATCCGGCCATCTAATTAGCGATTCAAGGCTAACTAGTTCACCCGAGGCCGCATTAATAATAGGCTGGTAATGTAATTCAAAAATATTATTTTCAAGTGCCTTTTTTAATTTTGGGAGCAACTGAAGACGACGAGCAGCATCTCGTTCCATCGACGGACAAAATCTACATATATTTTCAGATGACTCTTTGGCAGAGTACATAGCGATATCAGCACGCTTAAGTAGAGTATGCTTATCCCGCCCATCCCGGGGGAAAACACTGATGCCAACACTCATATCTACAGTTAATTGAAAATCATTAACTATAATGACGGGGTCAATTGAGTGAGACAATTTCTGTGCAATCAGAGTAGCGTCATCTCCATCTTCTACTATTAATGCAAACTCATCACCGCCTAAACGCGAAAGTGAATGCTCTGGTTTAACCACTGACTTTAGCCTTGAGGTAACTTCCCTTAAAACGGTATCACCAATAGCATGTCCCAGGGCATCATTAACTTCCTTAAATCGGTTGAGGTCGAGAATTAGAACTGAGAATTGGCTACAATCACCCTCTGACCGATCAAAAAGCAAGTCAAGCCGTTCAAAATAACTCTTTCTATTGGGGAGACCTGTCAGATAGTCATGGTGTGAATTATACTCATTTATGGAAGACAAGTGTTTAGCTTCTGATATGCTTGCAAGTGTCAAACGTACTATTAATACAACATATACACTACCGAAAAAGAGTATCGCCGAAATGATAAGGTAGGCTATATCGTAAGGCTTTGGAAAAATAACAAATGATATAGTTACATAGCTTGAAAGAAATAAAATATTTAGCCCAAGAACAAATTTCCAACCAACACGGTGATCGCTTCGACAGATCATCCACGCAGGTAGCAAACTAAGCATTTGCAGAATACTACCAGCTGTTATAAGAAGGAGCGTTAATATTTTCATTGCGGTTGTTGACTTTTTATGTCAATTTTAATTGATTTTCGTTTCATGTCTCATTAGGTATATTATCAAAGGGAAAGATGCTGATAACGCAGCCGATTCCCAAACCACAAAAAAGGAGTTGCCCGACCAAGAGCACCCCTTTTTGCGTTGACCTGTATGACCTCGTTTGTAGGTTACCGAGACTTAACCCTCGCTAACCACGTATGTTAACACCACCTGATTGTAGGTGTAGTATCATGACTCGGCAAGCTCGGTCTCGTAATACGTTTATATAATCTCTCCATCCTACTTCATTGAAGGCGATTTCAACGACCATTCAATGTATGTTAATGTACCGTACTAACAGGCTCCATAAGCCTTTCTGCCAGTAAGTCGCACAACCCGGAACCACTATGTCCACAGTCGTTGACCGCCGCCAACATTCACGCTATCCCGCAGGCCATTTGCATGTACTGGCAAAATCCCTACGCAACCAAGAAGCGGAATGGGAAATGGGCTACATCAGCACTGTTGATTTTAATCGTTTTGGCATCGGCCTGGAAACGGGCCACAATTTCGCCATCGGCGACATTGTCGCTCTGATCATTCGCACAGACGATGCGACTTTGGCAGAAATAAACGGACTGGTATGCAACCGCACTCAAATCGATAAAGGCTACCGATTCGGCATTCGCTTTGAACACGAGGGCGACGACCAGGAAGAGTCTCCTGAAGCCATGATTAATATCAGTGAAGAAATTTTAATGATTGAGCGAGATGCCGCCGCCACAGTGCACTGAATCATGCGTCATTAACTCAATAGCTCAATAGCTCAATAAAGAATCATCCGATCAACTTAGCGATCACCAACAATTTTCAGGAAAAAGGAAGAAGGAAAAACCTATGAAAGACGAAACGCTAGCGATTCACCACGGCTATCAATCCGACCCAACAACTCACTCCGTCGCCGTTCCTATCTATCAAACAGTCGCCTATGAATTTGACAACGCTCAACACGGTGCTGACTTATTTAATCTCGCCGTACCGGGTAATATTTATACCCGCATCATGAATCCAACCAATGATGTATTGGAACAACGAATGGCTGCTTTGGAAGGTGGTGTAGGCGCGCTGGTCGTAAGCTCTGGCAGTGCTGCCATTAATTACGCCATTCTTACTCTGGCTGAAGCAGGTGATAACATTGTCTCGACACCACAACTGTACGGCGGAACTTACACACTGTTTGCCCATATGCTACCCAAGATGGGTATCGAAGTCCGGTTTGCCAAAGACGACAGCCCGGAGAGTATTGCCGAACTGATCGACGATAATACCAAGGCCATTTTTTGTGAGAGTATCGGCAATCCCGCCGGTAATGTCGTCGACCTTACCGGTATTTCAGATGCCGCTCACGCTAAAGGCGTACCGGTTATCGTCGACAACACCGTTGCCACGCCGGTTTTGTGTAAACCCTTTAGTTTTGGTGCAGATATCGTCGTGCACTCACTCACGAAATACGTCGGTGGCCACGGTACGTCACTGGGCGGCGCCATTGTCGACTCCGGAAAATTCCCCTGGGCTGAGCACGCGCAACGCTTCCCAGTGTTAAACCAACCAGAACCCGCATACCACGGCGTGGTCTATACCGAAGCCTTTGGTGAAGCTGCATTCATTGGTCGCGCGCGCACAGTTCCACTGCGTAATACTGGCGCCGCTCTATCACCGATGAATGCATTTCAGCTAATGCAGGGCTTAGAAACACTGTCATTGCGGATGGAGCGTCATACTGAAAATACATTTAAAGTGGCAGAATTCCTCACCCATCACGAGAGTGTTGAATGGGTCAGCTACGCCGGCCTGGAAGATTCCAAATACTTCGCCCTGGCTCAAAAATACATGCAAGGCAAACCGTCCGGCATTTTGTCGTTTGGACTCAAAGGCGGCTTTGAAGCTGGTGAAAAATTTTACGACGCCTTGCTACTATTCAAGCGCCTGGTGAATATCGGCGATGCCAAATCATTGGCCTGCCACCCGGCATCTACCACTCACCGGCAAATGTCGGCATCCGAACAGAAAGAAGCGGGCGTCAGTCCGGAGATGATACGACTGTCAGTAGGTATTGAACATATTGACGACATTCTTGCTGACCTGACTCAGGCTTTAGCGTAACTCACTCTCTGTACCATCACTGCATTGTTTTACTTAACAACTATGGACTGAAAGTTCATAGTTTATTTTTTGGGCTAAAGTTTCAACTCTGCACCTATCGATTCTAGGGTGTAGAAACACTCACACTGGTAGATGGCGGGGACGGGTACTGTCGCGAATATAAAGGGTCTAGGCCGAGGAAGTGAATGAGACAGCGAAGCGCTTTAAGGCTCACCCACTTTGGAGGGAACCCCGGAGGGGCCAGGACCATGGAGCGGCAGTTCCCGGCCCAGACATCGGTGCCAAAACACAACAAAGCCCAAAAAGCCTCACACTAAAGTGCATAGTTTTGACCAGCGAACTGAAACAATAAAACTAGACCTTAGCCAACGCAGGAACACGTTCATTCCAGGGTGCAACCTTAAACAGTAACAACATACCTGGTACGGCAAGACCCGCACACAACAAATAGAATGTTGTCCAACCCATCGATTCCACCAACACACCGGATAAGGCGCTGGAAAATGTTCTTGGCACGGTCGCCAGAGCCGTTAGCAAAGCCAGCTGGGTCGCCGCATAAACCGGGTTAGTCGCCCTTGCCATAAAGGCGGTAATCGCAGCAGTGCCGAGACCGACACCCAAGTATTCCATCGCAATTACGACGGCCAACACCCACACATTATCGCCAGCTTCAGCCAATACGGCGAAGCCAAATATAGTGATAATTTGAACAAAACCGAACAACCATAACGCTCGATTAATGCCGATTTTTATCATCAATATGCCACCAAATAAGCCTCCAACAATCGATGGCCACAGTGCCGCATTTTTCGCGACGATACCAATTTCTGTCAAACTGAAGCCCAGATCGATATAGAAAGGCGTTGCCAAGGCAACCGCCATATTGTCGCCAAGTTTGTAGAAAAACAGAAAAGCCAGAACCAGAAAAACTCTACGTCCGCCCAATCTCTGGGGAAAATCCCGGAAGGGTAAAACAAACGAATCGCGAAAACTTTTTGGTATCGTCGGCGCCGCAACCGCCTCTTTAATCACCAGCGTCATTCCCACGCCTAACAACATGAATGCCGAGGTAATCATAAACACCGACTGCCAGGGCATGATATCAGCCAATATCAGCGATAATGCCCCGGGTACCAATCCTGCTATTCGATAGGCTTGTACATGGATACTGTTGCCCAAACCCAACTCTTCGTCAGGCAACAATTCTCGTCGGTAGGCATCTAATGTGACATCTTGTGTTGCGCTAAATAAAGCAACCGCCACACTGAGCGCCGCAATCGTTGATAATTGGGTCGTCGGGGAAAAAAAACCGAGTGAGGCGACAAATACCAACAATAATACTTGAGTAATCAGCATCCAACTGCGCCTGCGCCCTAACGGAAGTGGCGAGTAGCGGTCCATCAACGGTGCCCAAATAAACTTCCACGCATACGGCAACTGAATCAAGGAAAAGAAGCCAATCTCCTTCAGGCCCACACCTTCGGTTCTCAGCCAGGCAGGAACCAACTGGAAAAGAATATAAAGTGGCAGTCCCGAGGCGAAGCCAGTGAATATACAAATGAGCATTCGTCGATTCAAAATTGCTGCTTTT
>CAYNZI010000029.1:1171-12035 GCA_964401565.1 uncultured Spongiibacteraceae bacterium | reverse complement strand
CTTATGGATTGGTTGTGAAGAAGGGTCTTAAGAAAGCTGA
Organism: uncultured Spongiibacteraceae bacterium; assembly: GCA_964401565.1. Classification (GTDB taxonomy): domain Bacteria; phylum Pseudomonadota; class Gammaproteobacteria; order Pseudomonadales; family Dasaniaceae; genus Oceanicoccus. Next base: position 11,995 of record CAYNZI010000029.1, on the reverse strand, counting down.
ACGAGTTGAGCTAGAAGTAAAATATGGGCCCGATGAACTGTATAGGTAGGATAAATGCCTGATCAGAATCACATTTTAAGTTAACCCGCGCCCTATCGTCCTGATCATCCAATTGTTTGTGAAACACACAGTGTAAACATCTTGCCACTGACCTTAAAAACCTCCGCCTCTTCATTAAACGAACAGTCTCCGACGGCTTGCGGCTTGTCCCGTAAATACTGTGTTACAGTATCCATGTTCATGATTGGGTCTCAAAAATAGCATCGATAAAAGACGTTAGGCCGGCAATGGCGTGGCTATCAATTCTTAATTTATGCATAATTGGGCAGGGCTAGCTCACTCGTATATCAACAGTGACTAAAACCACGTCATATACCACTATATAATACTGTCTCCAAATAAAACCGACCCGAGCTTATGTATCATCGCTATTTTGGACTGAAGGAAGCACCCTTCTCAATTGCTGTAAACCCTCGCTATTTTTTTATGAGTGCCCGTCATCAAGATGCCCTGGCACATTTACTGTATGGGGTTGGCGTTGGTGGCGGTTTCATACTGCTAACTGGAGAAGTGGGCACGGGTAAAACGACGGTAAACCGCTGTCTATTAGAACGGCTCCCTGAAAACACCGATATAGCCATCATTCTCAACCCGGCAATGAATGCGATTGAACTACTGGCAACTGTTTGCGAAGAACTCGGTATTCCCCATGAACTTGGCGAACAGAGCCTTAAAGTTCTTACCGATAAGTTACATCAGTTTTTACTCGACAATCATGCCAAAGGCCGCAATACCGTCTTACTCATTGATGAAGCTCAGCATTTGCAATTTTCAGTTTTAGAACAAATACGGCTATTAACAAACCTTGAAACAAACACCAAAAAACTGCTGCAAATTATTTTAGTCGGCCAGCCGGAATTACGCAGTCTGCTCAATAAACCCGAGCTTCGCCAGCTAGCCCAGCGAATTACTGCACGCTATCAACTCAAACCTCTAAATCTGGAGGAGACCCAAGCCTATATTCGCCATCGGCTACAAGTTGCCGGGCTACCCGCCAACCAGGATCTATTCTCTAAGAACGTTGTAAAAGGCATTCACAAGGCTAGTCGTGGTGTTCCACGAATCATCAATGTGTTGTGTGATCGTATGTTACTGGGTACCTTCGGCAAGAATAAGAAGATAGTCGATCGAGCCATGTTAAAACAGGCTATTACCGAGGTCATCGGTGAAGATGAAGAACTACAGCTCCAGAAGCCAGTTTCAAGGTTACCTCTGCTACTCACACTGGCAACCCTATCACTCCTGTGCTTATTGTGGTGGCAATGGCCAATCACGATAAATGCGACCCCTGGGTTTTTAAACGAACTCACCCTACAAAAGGACGTCGTCAAACCATCCAGTAATGTCAATAACCCTGTAAGGGATCCTTACAACAAGCTTATAACATTGTCTCCAAACACCGTTGAGACCGTCGGTATATCTACCACGAGAGGTTTATGGATTAATGACGAACACGCTGCCATCAACGAATTGTTGACATGGTTGGAAATACCCCATGATGATATGGTTCCTTTTTGTATGAATGGAACAAGACCATCACCTCGCTGCGAGCAGATACATGTTTCTACCTGGCAAGTGTTAATGGAATATAACAGGCCAGCCGTGTTGTCGCTGATTACTACCGATAAGAACCAAACTTATGTGGTACTCGTCCACATTGACAAGCAACAAGCCACACTAAGCCACAACGGCGAAAAAATTGAAGTTCCACTGTCCACGCTAGGGGAGTTATGGACGGGGAATTTTACTATTATCTGGCACCCTTCAGATTTTTACGAACAACCTTTTTCGGAAAACTTTCACGGCCCTGTCGTAACGTGGTTGGCCGAACAATTTGCGCGACTGGATGGCCAGTCCGAGTTGTTAAGTCACGATGTGTTCAATGCAGTATTGGTAGAGCGAGTCAAAATTTTCCAACGCAGCCATCAATTGCAAGACGATGGTGTGGTTGGATTGATGACATTGTTAAAATTGAACGAACAGTTGGGTGTTGCAACAACGTTGAAAATCATCAATATTCAAGACGCTGTTTCAGCAGGGGGGAGTTAAAGATGTCGCTAATATTGGATGCTCTCAACCGCGCCGACCAGCAACGCAGTGATGAAAACCCATCGCCAAATCCACTCCACTATCACCAACCCATTTTACCGACGGCCAGGCCAGTTGTACGATGGATTATAGAAGGCTTGGTTCTCTTGCTAATCATTGGCGTGGTCGTCTATTCACAGTGGCCCTCAGGGAACAAGGAATTACCACCAGTGGTTAGCTCGCCCGCTTTCACTAGCCACGACACGGTGTTAACAACCGCCGCCGGAGAAACGTTATCGGCGGAAGTAGCATCACTAGACTCCCCCGCCGCAGTTGAACATACACAACCGACCGTCAGGCCTCAAACATCCGATCCCGCGATACCTTCTCTCTACCAAACAACACCAGTTGACAGTAGCAAAGAATCTGTTCTCGACAGTCCGGTTCAGATATCAGACATCGACCAAAGTAGAGCCATTTTGCTTGAAATACCGCTACTTACCGATCGATCATCTCGATTTCAACGCGCGGTGCCAACCATTGACTATCAAATCCATGTTTATTCAGATAAAGAGAATGCGGGTTTTGTGAAACTGAATGGATCAATACACAAAATTGGGTCACAAATTCTACCCGGTATGAGAGTTGTTGCCATTTTGAAGGACAGCGTAGTGCTAGACTACCAAGGGACACCATTTCGTTTACCGGCTATGAATAGCTGGATGAACTACAATTAGCACACTATCTATGCACAAACCCATTTACTGTAAAAGGGAGCTTTAACTATGGATCTTTCAGTAATCATTATTTTGGTTATCGTGGTTGGAAGTATTTTCTATATTGTCGGCATTTACAACCAACTGGTGACTTTAAAAAATCGTTATCAGAACGCTTTTTCGCAAATTGAAGTACAGCTAAAGCGGCGCTACGATCTCATTCCAAATCTGGTGGAGACAGCCAAGGGCTATATGAAGCATGAACGGGAAACCATGGAGGCTGTCATCAACGCCAGGAACGATGCTTTGAATGGGTTAAAAAATGCCGCGTCTGACCCTTCTGACCCCGCCGCAATGCAGCAACTCGCTGGTGCCGAAAGCGCCCTACAAGGAGCACTCAGTAAGTTCAATGTGGTCGTGGAGGCCTACCCCGACTTGAAAGCCAACGAAAACATGATGCAGCTAACGGAAGAATTGACCACCACTGAAAACCGCGTTGCATTTTCCCGTCAAGCATTCAATGACGCCGTCACCGCATTTAATACTTACCGCCAAACTTTTCCCCCTGTGTTCTTTGCTGCCAGGTTTGGTCATCCCGATGATGCCTCACTACTGGAGTTTGACGACAGCCCTCAGATTCAAACTGCCCCAACAGTGACCTTTTGATAGGCTTGTAAGCAATGGACTTCTTTAGCCAGCAGGATCAGGCTCGCCGCAGTACAAAAATATTGGTCGCGCTATTTTCTATTGCCGTAGTCGTCCTTATTATCCTCACTAATATTCTGGTGGCGATTACTCTGTGGCTAGTGAACGAGCAAGTGGCTGGAAATTACCAAGCCTATCAGAATTCTCTCGACACCCTGTCATATCAGCAAACTCTCGGTTTGACCGACTACTTTTCTCTGCATCGATTTTCTCTAATAGCTTTGGCGGTAACTGGTGTCATCGCATGTGCCGTTCTTTTCAAATGGGTGCAACTTTCTGGAGGCGGCAAGCGTGTTGCCGAGCAGCTGGGGGGCAATCGCATTCATCCCAATACCAATAACGCCGAAGAAAAACGTATTCTTAATGTCGTTGAAGAAATGGCCTTAGCATCGGGTATGCCTGTTCCCTCGGTTTATTTGTTAGCCGATGAAATTGGCATCAATGCCTTCGCTGCAGGATCAACCCCCGCTGACGCGGTGATTGGTGTCACTAGGGGATGTCTTGATCAATTTAGTCGTGAACAACTTCAGGGCGTTATCGCGCACGAATTTAGCCATATATTGAATGGAGATATGCGGCTTAATATTCGCTTGATTGCTATATTGCACGGCATTCTATTTGTCGGTTTAGTCGGAGAGCTACTTTTACGAGGGAGTGCAAGTCGATCTTATCGATCAAAAAGGAGTTCTAAAAATAGCCAAATAGCTATCCTTGGTGTCGCGCTTTTGGTTATTGGGGGGCTGGGGCGTTTTTTTGGTCACTGGATTAAGTCTGCCGTCAGTCGTCAGCGGGAATATTTGGCCGATGCCTCTGCCGTTCAGTTTACACGCAATCCGCAAGGGATCTCCGACGCCTTGAAAATCATTGGTGGTTATACCCCCTCCGCCACTCTGCAATCAACGAGCGCCGCTGAAATGAGTCATCTTTTCTTTGGTCAGGCGGTTACTCATATCGGCAGCATGTTTGCTACCCACCCACCACTGGAAGATCGAATCAATCGTATTGAGCCTAGTTGGGACGGGCATTTTATTTTCCGAGACCCAAAAAATATCAACGAAACTCATGAAACCAATGAAGCTTCAGATAAAGGCTCCCTATTTGATGTGCACAATAGTCCTATCGGGCCGGCGGTAGCCGCTATTGTTACGACGGGAGAAATAATGTCCACGGATACTCTTGTCAGCTCTGGTGATACCGTTGACGACTTCCCCCCATCTTTAAGTAGACACGTTCACGAACCATTTAGTGCGATTGCCATCGTCTTCAATTTATTTTTAAGTAAGGATACGGACACCCAGAATAAGCAGCTCAATTTTATCCAGCAATCTGGATTTTCCGGGATTGCGCTGCAAACACAGCAACTTCAAATGAGTATCACCGCGCTGGAAAGTTCAAAACGGCTGTCACTTATAGAGCTGACCCTGCCGGCATTGAAGTGTATCTCAAAGGAACAGTATTCCATATTCTGCAAAACGCTGCTGTTGCTCATTCGCGCTGATAAAAAATTCGAACTGCTTGAATGGTGCCTCTATCAGGTACTTCGTCACTACCTCGACCCGGAGTTTGATAAGACGCGACTCAGTCAGTCTATCCACAAAGAGGCGAATGCCGTAGAAAAAGAGTTCCAATTGGTTCTTTCATTACTGGCACACCATGGAAGCAATAAAACGGATGAAAAACAACGTGCATTTAGCCGTGGCGCTAATTCTGCCGGATTTTACACGCTCTCATTATTGGAGGAGGAAAGGTTTTCTATCGACAGCTTCATCAGCGCTGTCAATCAGCTAGCCAATTGTTATCCACTGCTCAAGCCAAAGCTACTTAAAGCACTGCGGGATTGTGCTACTCATGACAATATTATTAACGCAGACGAACTTGAAATATTGTCGGCGGTAGCCGCCGTTATGGATTGTCCTATACCTCTGATTACAGACCTGCAATAACCCGCCCGTGTGCAGCGGTTGTCATCAGGTCATATTTTTCTCGCGACAAAGATCCAGCCACTGCTTAATGGCCGCACTGCGAAATTTATTTTTACGCAATATGACATAGAAAGCGCGACGCAAATCTCTGTGTGGCACGGTCAGCGGCACCAAGTCACCGCGCTCAAAGGCTTTTTCAAGCGAAATTCTCGATAGACAGGAAATACCCAGGCCCGATTCCACGGCACGTTTAATGGCCTCGGTATGTTGCAGTTCCAGTTTTACATGTTGGCTCGACAACAAACCGTGCATCGCCCGGTCAAAACCTTGGCGTGTGCCTGAACCAGTTTCTCTAAGTATCCACTCTGCCGCCAGTAAGTCATTATCATCAAGGCTAGACTTAGTCGCATAAGGATGTTGCGGGGAGCAAAAGATAACAAGCTCGTCGTTGCGCCAGTGGCTAACATCCAACTCCGGATGAACCAGTTCCCCTTCAACCAGACCTACATCCAAATCAAAATCCAGCACTTGTCTGGCAATGCTTTCGGTATTGGCGACAACCATACTCACATCAGCTCCGGGACTTCGTCGCATAAATTCTGCCACCAGATCTACCGCCAAATAATTTCCAATCGTGAGGGTGGCACCTAGATTTAAATGACCAATGCTTCGAGGATCGATCATTTCCATTTCAAGTTCTCGTGCCTGCTCCATCAGCGCTTCCGCTTTTGGCCTCAAGTTCCGGCCCTGATCGTTTACCCGCAATCGTTTCCCGATACGGTCGAACAATTGAAAATCGAACTGTTGCTCCAGATCTTTGAGCGCTCCGCTAGCAGCGGATTGAGACATCGACAAACTGTCTGCAGCTTTAGTCACATTTTCAAAATGAGCGGTTGCGAGAAAGACGTCTAACTGTCGCAGCGTGTATCGCATAGAAACCCTGTGTCATGGTAAATCGTATCATTAACCGCTAAAACCGATTATATATATAAGAATAACCCATTTTACAGATATTACACTATTCCATACTCTACGTGGCATTACCCCGTACAGACATGACGAGATAACCATGAGTAATTTACTGACCGAACAAGTCACCGACGTTAAACACTGGACTGATACCTTGTTCAGTTTTAAAACCACAAGAGATTCCAGTTTTCGATTCAAAAATGGTCACTTCACCATGATCGGGTTACAGCAGGAAGGACGTCCGCTGATGCGAGCTTACAGTATTGCCAGTGCAAACTACGAAGAAGAACTGGAGTTTTTTAGTATCAAAGTAGCGGACGGACCACTGACGTCGCAGTTGCAGAATATCAAACCGGGGGATGACATTCTAATCAGCAGCAAACCCACGGGTACCTTGTTATTAGATAATTTGTTACCCGGACGCAATCTGTATCTCATCAGCACGGGTACCGGGCTTGCACCATTTATGAGCATTATCAAGGACCCGGAAACCTATGAGCAATACGACAAGGTAATTCTCACCCACGGTTGTCGCTTTCAGGAAGAATTGGCCTACCAGAATACCATTAACCACACCTTGCCGAGCAATGAGTATTTCGGCGACCAGATCAGTGAAAAGCTGATTTACTATCCCACTGTCACTCGCGATGCCCGTAATGAAAACCAGAGTATCAATCGAGGGAGAATCACCGACTTATTGGCCAGTGGAAAATTGAGCAACGATGTTGGCCTGCAGCCCATTGACCCAGAGGTAGACCGTTTTATGATTTGTGGCAGTCCCAGTATGCTTAAAGATACCTGCACCATTTTAAATGACAGGGGATTCAGCGAAGCGCGTCACGGCAACGCCGGACACTACGTTATTGAAAGGGCATTTGTGGAGTGAGACGGTAAAGGAGTTAGCTATCTAGCCACACTCCTTCAGCCCACTGCCATACATCAGCCCAGGGCTCCTCATCGCTAGCCTTGCCATCTTTCCAGTAAACAACTTCACCCGTTTCGTCAGTGCAATAATAACCGCCATCGTGTTCACACAGGGGTATCACTTGACGGGAGACACCAACTGACCAGGCGGTAGCTGCCACTTCAGGCAGGTAGGTGTGGGAATTGGGATCGGCAACCGTTACTGGCTCAAGAGATCCACAAACGACGTCGCTCACCGATAGCAAAAACAAACGAAATTCCGGGTCCAGAGACAACAGAATTTGCTCTTCAACATCAATAATGTCATCCATTTCTGGTAAATCCAACGGTACCGGCACCGGCTCATTACGCTGCCTAATTTCTTCGATTATTCGGTCCATTCTCTACATTTCACCTTCATTGCAATCAGATGAGCAGTATAAACCCGATCACCGCGAATACCGCAGACTATTTACTTTACCTTACGACGACATACTGGTTGCAGTATCATTGGGTTCACCAAAATGACCTTGTTCAACAATAGGAATAATCCAATAGCGCAAATTCGGTCCGGCACAGACCGGACGCAGCGATGCAATCAATCGGTCTTGCTGATCTGACCTATGCATTATCTCAAATCTAAATAGCTGTCGGTACCCCTCCACCTGCTCGCGGATATTAAACTGGCTGTGCTCACGACTATAGCCCGCGATTGTTTCCAAATTGAAGCCGCTAATCTCCTCGAGTCCGATCAAGGTATCAACGACATCATCTTTGATATCAACAGGTACAACGACAATGAGCAGTTGATGATCAGGCATTAGCTTTGTTCTCCATCCGGTAATAGAACAAGGGCAGTATATAGAGGGTAGTAATGGTAGACGTTAACAAACCACCAATAACGACGATAGCCAACGGTTTTTGTATTTCAGCGCCGGGACCCGTTGCAAAAACGAGTGGCAGCAAACCGAACATCGCTGTTGTAGCGGTCATCAAAATAGGACGAAGTCGGCGTACCGACCCATTGACAATGCGAAATGAAAGATCATTGATCGTCAAACGAGTTTGTTCAAAATAACTCACCATCACCACGCCATTGAGAACAGCAACACCCAACAGTGCTATCAACCCTACGGACGCCGGTACTGATAGATATTCACCGCTAACATATAAAGCAATAATTCCACCCATAATCGCAAAAGGGATATTAGCCAGAATCAAACCGGCTTTTGCCATCGACTGAAACGTGGTAAAAAGAATGATCAGAATGAGTAATAATGCCACAGGAATTACCATCAATAAGTTGTTGGTCGCTCTCGCCTGATTCTCAAATTCCCCCCCAAATACAATATTGTAGCCCGTGGGGAGATCTATCTTTTCCTGAATGGTGGCATCTAATTCCTCAACAAAACTAACAATATCCCTGCCTGTGACATTACTCGTTACGACAGCAAAGCGATTACCTTTCTCTCTCTCAATGAGCAACGGCCCCTCTTTGAAAGAAACATTGGCAATATCCTTTAAAGGCGCCAAACTCGCATTTGGCATTATAACTAGATGTTTTTTCAAGTCTGTAATAGTCGACAGATATTGATCACTCTCTGGGCTATTGACAACCACAATGGGTGTTCGTTTTTTACCTTGTATAAGTTCCGAAACAACAACACCTTCAAGTTGCGATGTTATATAGCGAGAAAAATCAGCAACAGACATATCAAAGCGCTTGGCTATTTTTGGATAGATTTCAATGTTCAGAAATTTCCCGCCCTCTATCACTGATGCCTGCACATCAACACTGCCATCGATCGTTCTGACAACTTCGCTCACTTGTAACAACAACGACGATAATACAGAAATTTTATTGCCAAATACTTTGATAGAAACATCACCACTACTTCCAGTTAGCATTTCCGAAACACGCATTTGAATAGGCTGAGTAAAACCGAAATTGATGCCGGGGTAAGTCAGTAAAACCTGACGAATTTCATCAATAAGTTGTTTTTTGGAATCAAACCGCCACTGGGACATTGGATGTAACTCCATGAAAATGTCTGTTTCGTTAAGCCCCATCGGATCCAGACCAATTTCGTCAGATCCGGTGCGGGCGACAATCTGTTTGATCTCAGGTATTTTTTCCAGTAGCATTTTTTCTACTTGCTGGTCGAGAGCAATGGATGCCTTTAGCGAAATACTGGGTGTCTTTTCCAGTTGTACAATTACATCACCTTCATCAAGTACTGGCATGAATATTTTCCCTATCAGGGAAAACAAAACCATACTCAATAACAATAAGGAGATGACAACAAGTAGTAATATTTTCGGTTTTAGTAAAACTTTTTTTAAGCTTATTTCATAATGGCGTTGCAGCACCAAGACCAATCGAGGCATCTTTGCCGACTCTTCATTGATAAGGAATGAAGCGATAATAGGCACTACGGTCAGAGATAACACCAAGGCCGAAAACATCGCAAACACTATTGTTAGCGCAACGGGCGTAAACAATTTTCCTTCCAGACCGGTTAGCGTCAACAATGGCGAAAAGACAATAAGAACGATGATCGTACCGGATACTACTGGCGTGGCAACTTCCTTACTTGCCCGATACACCAAATGCAGTCGCGGTAGGCCTCTGGAAGAAGATATTTGAGTAACAATATTCTCGACAACTACCACCGATGAATCTACGATCATACCAATTGCGATCACCAGTCCCCCCAGGCTCATGAGATTAGCGGATAAACCAAATTGATTCATCAGGAAGAATGTCGCTAAAGCCGCTAGCGGCAACGATAGAGAAACCACGACTGCAGCCCGTAAATTTCCCAAGAATATGGCCAGTAAGACAACAACAATTATTACAGCCTGCACCAATGCATTCGAAATTGTATTGATGGCTGTGTCAATCAGCGTTGCCCGGTCGTAGAATACATTGATAGTTGTTCCTTCCGGCAAACTAGGTTCTATCTCTGCCAGTTTTCTCTTGACTGCTGTGACGACCTCGGCGGTGTTACTGTTTTTTAGCGCGATAACTAACGCCTCCGCCGCTTCCTCACCGTCTCGGGTCACCGCGCCATACCGTGCCAAATGGCCTATTGATACTTCGGCAACATCAGCAAGAGTAAAGGAATGATCGCCATCGTTTTTAATGACCAATGCAGCCAACTCTTCAATTGAGTCAATACGACCTTCAGCACGAACAATCAGCGTATCATTACCTTGGATAAGTCTGCCGACACCAACATTGAGATTGTTAGTTCGTATAGAATTCTCTAATTCAGGTAACGTGACACCGATGCTGGCCATCAACGGCGCATTAATGGAAATCTGGTAACTCTTGGCAAAACCACCTAATACATTCACATCGGCGACGCCCGCTACAGTTCGCAACAATGGTCGTATTTCCCAATCCAACAACTGCCGTTTCTCTATCAGTGACATTGACGGATGTTCAAGTGTAAACATAAATATTTCACTCAACGGAGTGCTCATCGGTGCTATGCCACCACCAACATTATCAGGCA
>CAYNZI010000029.1:0-1071 GCA_964401565.1 uncultured Spongiibacteraceae bacterium | reverse complement strand
CACCCAACAGCCGCTCATTAACCTGCTGTCGCGCCCAGTAGATATCTGTTCCCGCTTCAAAGTCCAGAGTAATGTCAGTAATCGCGTACTTGGTTGTTGAGCGCAACATTGCCTGACGGGGAATACCTAAGAGCTCAGTCTCAATCGGCTGAGTCACTTGCAGCTCAATTTCTTCTGCTGTCATCCCGGGGATCTTCAGAATAATTTTTACTTGGGTTGGCGAGATGTCAGGGAACGCATCAACCGGCATCTTGAGCCAGGCATCAATTCCCAGGCCAACAATAGTCAGTGCGATAATACAGACAAAAAGCCGCTGGCTAAGAGAAAATCGAATAATTGATTGCAGCATCTATTCCCCCCCCAATCCCAGTAACGAACCTTGAACTGCGCTGACAGATGTCTTCAGCACCTGTGCATTGTCCAAATTCTGATTCGATTTCACCAGATAATCACCACGACTAGAACTGATCAACGAAACCTCTACAACGTGCAGTTGCGCTCCTTGTTTGATAAAAATTGCCGCTCCAGACTGCCATTGAAACAACGCTGACGCAGGTACCCGATAGGCAACAGTTTGATAAAAAGGTGTGACTAGAAAACGCTGACCCAGAATGAAGTCGCACGCTGAACCCACAGACTCAGACCAGGCTGTCACAAAAAAACCATTGGCTACAGCTCCGATGCTAGAAACAGATAACCGACAGCTATCCGTTTCAAAATACATCAACCCTGTTCTGTCGCTAGTCGCGATTTGTGCCTTTAACCGCACTCCGGACAAAGGAATAAAAACAGCAATTTCGTCACCTGAATTTATGCTGTTATGGTCTAGTGTATAATTTACCAATCCGTCTATCGGTGCAGCGACGGTCATGGTGTCAGTTTTCTCGTCTGTCGAGATAATGAGGTCATTGAAATGCCGCATATGTTCGTATTCGAGTTGAGCTGCATAGTATTGCTCACTAACCTCCACCCACTGGCTTTCCATTATCGCTCCTTTTTTGTAAAGCGATTGGTTGCTGTTAAAACGTCGCTCGACAATTTCAAACATTCTTCTAGCGACCTCCATCTCCA
>CAYNZI010000028.1:0-12234 GCA_964401565.1 uncultured Spongiibacteraceae bacterium | reverse complement strand
CATGGATGATATTCGACATAGTATCCCACCTAAGCCTGTCCGTTTTCTTGATCAGCTGCGACTGCATATACGAGAGTCTGGACTGGCTTATCGGACAGAGCAAACTTATATCCACTGGGCTAAACGTTATATTTATTTTCATAACAAGAAACACCCAAAAGATATGGGAAATAAAGAAATAGAAGTTTTTCTAAATGACCTGGCTGTCAATAAACACTGCTCAGTCAATACGCAAAAGATCGCCCTAAACGCTCTGGTTTACCTATACAAGCGCTTTATGGGAGTAGGGGTAGATGGACTTGCGTTTTCGCCTGCGCGCAGCTCCAGACGCTTGCCGGTGGTATACAGTCGCGAAGAAATTGCGGCTATTTTGTCTCACCTTCGAGGGTCTCATCGGCTAATGGTTGAATTAATGTATGGTACTGGTGTGAGAAGCGCAGAACTATTATCGCTGAGAGTTAAAGATATAGACTTTGGTAGTAATAATATTTTTGTTCGAGCGGGCAAGGGCAACAAGGACAGAACTACCATGCTACCCCAGAAGTTGATTCCCAGTCTTAGACGTCAAATTGCCAAGGTCGAGCAACTGCATGAAGAGGATACGGCTGACGGCTATGGCGAAGTGTATCTGCCCGATGCGCTAGACCGTAAATACCCTAGTGCCGCAAGAGCAACTGCATGGCAGTTTTTATTCCCGTCCAGCAAGATCGGCAAGGACCCACGCTCAGGTACATTAAGGCGGCATCACTTACATCCAACTGCGCTTGGCAGACAGATACGACAGGCTGCTAGAGCAGCCGGGATTAAGAAACCCGCAAAATCACACAGCTTTCGACATAGCTTTGCTACACACTTACTTGAATCCGGCTATGATCTTCGCACGATTCAAGAATTGCTAGGTCACTCTGACGTATCTACAACTGAAATATATACGCATGTCGTCAATCGCGGCGGTAAAGGTGTTGTTAGCCCTTCTGACCGCCTTTAACTCCAATAAGTATCTCAGGGAAAATAGCTAAATTTCAGCCGCTATATCTCACTGCTTTTACCGTTTAATGTCCACGTCGAAGCAAGAGCCCGTACGCCATCAAGATGCCTCAAAAGGAGATCAGCAGCAGGCGAACCTGACGATATAGCAAGATCAGAGTAAACTTTAGAGATAACTGTCACTAACATCGCTCAATTGGCTTTGAAGGCCTTTTAAATCTTCGGCGTAGTTACACCACTGTTCTAGCCCACTTCTGTAAATTGGCTGCCTTACCTGTTCCGAGCTGGCCGTTCTAACCGAACGTTTGGTTTCATGGAATGACAGGCAGGCGCTTTCGAACGACAACTCGCAAAACTCCAATACTCGCCTGACTTGCGCCTCGAGGTCGTCGACCACTTGTTCATAATTCACGCGCAAAACCTGCCCAGGCAGCACTGCATCCCAATGTTCCATCAACTCAACGTAGTCGGTATAGTACTGGCCAACATCGCTCAGGTCGTAACTAAATTCCTGCCCTTCCGCAAACAACTGCTTATAGTTGCTAAAACAGCAGGCCATGGGATGGCGTCTTGCATCAATTATTTTTGCATTGGGCAACATCAGTTTTATCAACCCAATGTGGCGAAAATTATTGGGCATCTTGTCGATAAAAAACGTCGCGCCTTGACGATGAATTGCCGTGTCGGTAATAAATTTTTCGCCCATGCTTTGGAGCTCATCTGCACTGAGCTCAGTCAACACCTGAGGATAGCCCTGCTCACCCTCCCCCCTTCCCTGTTTACGCAGTTTTTGCGCCATGGACAGTATATTGGGAAGCTCCAAAGTGCCGTCTACTTGGCTGTGGGATGACAGAATTTGCTCTAGCATTGTTGAGCCAGATCGTGGCAAACCAACAATAAATATGGGGTCTGGGGCATTACAACCATGTCCCTGCTGGGCTGCAAATAGCTCCGACGTACACACGTTTTTTTGTGCCGTTAGCTCTTCGCTCATTTTATCGGCGCTGTAACTGCTGCTATTGCGCTTAAGGTTATTGCCTAATTGGTAGTACTTGAAAGAAGTCTTGTACTCCTCACGGTCCTCATACGCTTTACCCAGTGCAAAGTACACGTACACGCGCTCCATCATCGAATGCTCTAGGTTTTTCTCCTGTTGCAGCATGAGCTCAATTTCAGCGTCATTGAACTGATAAGTTTTCAAATTTGACAGCGCGTAATAGGCTTCGCCGTGCTGGGGACGCGCCGCTAATGCCCCCCTGTAGGCGCTTACTGCTTGCTGATATTGCCCAAGGGTTTTAAACGCGTGACCTTTCGAGGTCAGTGTAATGGGATCGTTAGGCAGGGTTTTCAAAATCTTGTCAAAATACTCAAGCGCCGTGTCGTAGTCACCCGTTTGCATTAATTCGATAGCGTAAACAGACTGGAACTGGGGATTACCCGGCGATTCACCCAACAATTTTCTAGCTTCGTCTAACGCCACGACAAAGCGCTGTCTTTTTCTGAGTACTTGAATGTAGTCGATGCGCGCCTTGTCGTTGGCAGGTTCAAATGCTACGGCGCTTTCGAGCAAAAATTCAGCTTCGTCTAGTGCGCCCAGGCGCTGTCCGATTTCAGCTAGCAGGCGCATTGCCTCTACGTTTTTGGGCGAGTGCTGTAAAAATTGTCGACAAAGATTTTCAGCTTTAACTATTTTCCCTTCTGATAAAAGATCGGTAGCAGCGACGAGATACTTGGGCAGGGCCTGCATTCGGGTTAGCTCGGATTTAGCTTGTGCAGCGGCCCGCTGATTACCCTGCGAGGTAAAAATTTCTACTTGTGCACGCCAGCTGGCAATTAACGCTGCATTAAATTTACAGGCGCGCACAAAAGCAAACAGCGCCTCCCGCGACTGATTATCTGCCAATAGTAAGTGTCCTTGCTCTTGGTGTGCTCTGCCATTGTCTGGCTTAAGCGTCAGCAAACGGTTTAACAGGGCCTGTGCTTGCACGTAGGCTTTCGTATAGCGATAACACACTGCCGCCATATACAAGGCACCGGTGTCTTCAGTGTGCTGGTCCAGGTGCGATAAGAGTTTGGGCAACGCTTGTTCAAATTTTTGCTCAGCCATTAACTTTTGAATTGATGTTAAATCGATTACATTTTCTTGATCGGTCACGGGCACTCGCTTGAGGTATATGTGCAATTGCTTGGTCTATTGCATTATCTATTGCGTTATCTACGGTGCATCCATCTTACCGCAGGCCAGAATTAAAAAACGCCCCATAAGAGACGTTTTTTAATAACTAGTGGTTCACGCGCAAAGGCTGCGCATTAAAAGTTGTAAGCAAATCTCATCCCCATTGTAAGCGGACGCGCCACGGTAATACGTTGCCGGTCATAGTTGAAGCTGCCAGACACCTCGGCACGCTCGTCGGTCAGGTTGTCAACATACAGCTCAGCAGTCCACTCGTCATTGGTGAGACCCGCGGTAATACCAACCATTACCCAGCTATCAAGCTTTAAGCGATTAATGGTAATGATATCGGTATATGCCTCGTCTGAGTAAGACACATGCGGCATCACGTGAGCGGTTAAGCCAGAATCGAGTTGCCATTCATAGCGCGCCTGGATATTGCTTTGCAGTTCTGGCGCAAATGCTAACTCATCACCTTTAACAACGTCGTCAGTTGGAATCAGTACTTTGGTAACTTCTGTATCCAATATCGAGAAACCACCGCTGATGGTTAAGCCTTCAATCGACTGAGGCTGCCAGATGAAGTCGCCTTCTATTCCCATGACTTCTGCATCGGCTGCGTTTTCGACAAAAAACAGATTGGCAATACTGGGGTCAAAAATACCTGTTTGCAGACTTTCTATTTGAATCATGAAAATGCTGCCATTAAAACGCAACGAGCCGTCTAACAGGTCAGTTTTCCAGCCTAGCTCGATGTTAGTAACATCGTCGGTATCGATAGTAAATGGCACGGTATAATTAGCGTTACCTTTACCACCTGGGCGATTAAGAAAACCCGGGCGAAACCCTTCAGACCACGTAAAGTAATATAGCGAGTTATCGTCTGGCGTCCACGACAGACTAACTTTGCCAATTACGCCGTCAGTCTTTGCGGTATCATTTTCTCCGCTTAATATGACGTCTAAATTGTTGCCGGCGTTTTGGTCAGTAGTTGCGCCAATGTTACCGAACGATCCAGAAGCACTCCCTTTTAAGTCAACCTCTACGTCATACCAGCGCGCACCAACGGTGGCCGAGAAATCTTCATTAATGTCGTAGGTCAACTCACCAAAAACAGCCTTTTGCTCATCGGTTCGCAATACATCATTTTTGAATATGACACCTTCTGCAAATAACCCAGGCTCACTGACGGATGCACCCGCAGCAGGAAAGTTGGGTCCATAACCAACCGACACACCGTCTGCCGCAATAACGCTTTCAGAGCCCGGATAGGTAAACGCGTTCACCTCTCTGAGTTCTAACTTACTGTAGAAGGCACCAAACGTGGCGCGTAATTTCGCAGACTGGTCGGTGGAGAAACGAAGCTCATGAGTCTGGATTTCAGTTTCAGTTTCACTTTCTACATACAAATTGGGAGCCTGACACGTACCCGCGGGAGTATTGCCACCGTACGCAACAGCGTGATCACAGATGTAATAGGGGATGTACTCACCAACAAATAGATAGTCGGTGTAATCAATTGACTGATCAGTATCACGCTCTGTAAATGCACCCGTGTAAACGACACTAAGCTCTGCCAAACGCCCCTCTAAAGTCCAGTTATAGTTTTCGAACGAGTCTTCCATTTTGTCACGCTGAAAGCGCTGAATTTCCAAGTCATCAAGGTCGGGGTCAACAAAGAAGACACCATCGGTGTCTAGAGTCTGCTGAGCGACGCCCACTAATAAATTCCAGTCGTCGTTTATGTCCCAAAGGGCACTCAAGCGGCCGCCCTTGTAGGTGGCATCGTTGATATCGTCTTCTACGCGCGCACTGTTATTCGCCTGTAGAAAATTTACATTGCTGAGGTCTGCAGCAGACTGGCCACCTGCGCGGGCAGCATTAACAGGCACACCATTTGCTCTGACTGTGCCTTCTGGTCTAAAGCGGGCACTCGATGATGTATCTAAAGTACCCGCGACGTTGTCAATATAGCCGCCCTGGTTGTCGACATAACCCACAGCGCGCACGGTGAAATTGTCGGTTAATGGGATATTGACCACACCTTCAACATTGTTACTCGCTTCGCCATCTTCAGTGTAGGCCGCACCCAGTTTTACTTTGCCAGAAAAACCCGACGGATCAGGTTTGTTGGTTATGAGACGTACCGTACCAGCCTGTGAGCTAGCGCCATACAGTGTCCCTTGCGGGCCTTTCAAAACTTCTATCCGAGCCAAGTCGGCCGTGTATACGTCGAGATTTCGGCCGGGTTGCGCCAGTGGCTGCTCGTCGAGATAGAGCGCGACGTTAGGCGACAAGCCTGCAACACCAGCGGTTGTTAAATTAGGCGTAGTCGAGGCAACACCGCGAATATAAATCGTATTCTGCCCCGGGCCGCTACCACCGGCGGTGATACCGGGCAGCTGTATAAGGTAGTCAGCAAAGTTAGACACGCCCATTTGCTCTAGCGACTCTTCGCCAAGAGCAGTGACCGCTAGTGGAATATCTTGTGTACTTGCCGAACGCTTAGTGGCGGTGACAATAACTTCTTCAATCTCGGCGTGAGCAAGGCCACTAACGCTAGCGACAATGATTGCCTGCGCTAAAAAAGTGCGCTGAAACATATAATTCCCCAATAAATTTTTTATGGTTTGTGAGTTTAAAATCACTCGACGTCTAATATTTCGTGCTCTAAGTAATTTTCGGGTCGAATTTTAGTTTATTTTGACACATTAAGCCATTTATACCGAATTCATATGATTGCCGGTAGAAAATTAGTCAATAATTTACATTGTTCTCTAATTATTTTATACCTTAATACCAATGCCGAATGACATCATTCCATAGAAGACGATAAAAAACACAGCCCGTAGCCCACTTAACACGGGGCACTACGCTACGAACTGCAAACGGGGTCGCAACAAACTCGAAATATGAGGGTTAATATTTACAGCACATATTTTTACCCATGCCAGTCTCTCCCTTCTCCCCTTTTGGCCTGTCATGTGCTCTACGCCCTACCGTGGACTTGAACAAACCCTGCTGGAAGAAAAGGAATGAGCGGCCAAATGCTGCCAGTAATCGAGCTCCAATTTTGATAGAGTAGCCACCAACATGTGTACATATAGGGATTCACTGTGAGTAGCACCGATGAGGTATTGGTTTCTTTGCGCCGCGTTATTCGCGCCACAGATCTTCATTCCAAATATTTGGCCAAGACCACAGGACTGACAGTGCCACAAATTTTGCTTTTGCAAACCATTCGTGACAAAGGCCAGGTCACCATTGGTGAGCTAGCAAGCGAGATCAGCCTGAGTCAGGCAACCGTCACCACTATTTTGGATAGGCTGGAAAAAAGAGAATTGGTTTATCGCGAGCGCTCCGACCAAGACAAACGCAAAGTACATGCCCACTTAACCGATAGAGGAATAGAAACGCTTAAAGCGGCTCCCACGCCACTACAAGAGCATTTTGTCCGTCAATTTGGTGATTTACAAAACTGGGAGCAGACCATGATTATTGCCTCTCTGCAACGCGTGGCACATATGATGGATGCGCAGCACATAGATGCCTCGCCAGTGCTCGACATTGGCACTATAGACCGGAACGGCAACCCCTCTGAAAATTCTGAATTTCTCCCCAAGCCTGAAGAACAGCCGTAAACCAAAGATTGAAAACGAGGGTGACTCTTGCACCAGGCAAGCCGAAGAACTCACCCCGTAAACCCGCCCAATTTAGACCTCTACTGGCACGCCATCGAACGCTAGAATATCGACACAGGTGGCGCCAGCTTCTGCGCCCTTATGGATAAAGTGTTGGCGAAAGAAACCTTTATGGTCGTCACCGTCGTGAAAATGATGTGGCGTGAGCACGACCGACAGCACAGGAATTTCCATCTCCAGTTGTACCTGCATCAATCCATTGAGTACGGACTGAGCCACGAACTCATGACGGTAAATGCCGCCATCCACGACGAGACCAGCGGCGACAACGGCGTCGTACTTACCCGTCTTGGCCAGCAATTTAGCTTGCAGCGGAATCTCAAGGGCGCCCGGAACTTCAAACAGATCGACCTGGTGATCGCTGAGTTTGGCCACTTCGGCCACAAACGCATCGCGTGCTTGATTGATTGACAATATCTCGATGCCAACAGGCCTGGATAAAGGCGATACGCTTAGGAGAGTTGATTGTAGATGTCATGCTAATACCCTTTTACAAATTAAATAAGGGCGAGTACTGGGAACGGGAACAACACGCCAAAAGAACGCCATGCGGCTCCGCGGGACCTCAATCTCATAACCGGACTATAACCGTCGGCCCCGGAATCACACCGAGTCTGCTGTCCCTGCCGATATCATCGACAAGCGCCCGCGGGCTACACGTATAAAACGCGATTACCGCCGGTGGGGACTTTCACCCCGCCCTGAGAACCCTCTGAGTAAACCTGTGCAGACCTACTCAGAGGCGCCCGAATGCTAACAACCTTGCTAGCGACTGTAAATATACAAACCAAGAGAATTTGATCTTGGATAAACACAGCGCAACTAGCCATCGAGGCACGTGGCTAAAACAATCAGGCCTACCAGGCGAGCGGAATCAACTATTACCAATAATCAGCTGTCATTTCTGACGGAAAATCCCGCCAGAAATGATCAGGTAATTTATTCAGTTAAGCGAACAACCGTCAAATTAGGATCACTGGTAATTTCTTTTTCGGTAAAGGGAAAGGACAACCACTTACCCTGAGAATACAATTCCGTTTGATCCGAGTAATGGGGGGAGTCCGCTTCCTGCGACTGTGAGTAAGTTAGAATCCCTTTTGCGTCGAGTTGCCCCTCTTTGTCCCAGGAAATGACCTGGATGTAGCTGTTACCATGAATGATTGGCGTATAGCCTTTGCCTTTCACAAGATCTGCCTTAATCATACTAAACATTCCCGCCCAGCCCTGACCACCGGGAATCGGAATTCGCTGACCGTTTCTTTCGGCGAACTGCACATCACCCCAAGGACTATCCAACCCAATACCCGCCTCTTCGAGCGTTTTCTGTGCGGTCTTCAATGCCTGATAAACCGACTCTTTTACCGCCTCGTCACCTAATGCAATGCCTCTAGGCGTGTTTACTGGATTTTTAACATCAAAAGGCACACGGTACAAACCGTCTATTTTCCGAGCGTTACGCCAAAACTCAGTCCAAACCTGGGCTCCTCGACTATCAATGTTTTGCCGCCTATCCCAGCCTTTTAAAGCGTTGCAGGCGCCTGCAACGTCACTCTCGACATCGTCGCAGTAGCCCAGTAAATCGTCCAACAATAATTCAGCGCCATAATTTCGCTGAGAATAGAGCTTTATCAACATTAGGCGTGACCGAAATATCCGCATAGAAAGCACTACCATTACGGTCTGCGGCGACAGTGTTGGTAAACGCAACGCCCTGCTGGCTAATTGCGGCTTCCACCTCATCAATGTTGCGCGCCTTATTTAAGGCATCATAGGTAATTGCCGTTTGGAAGTTTCGCAGATTGGCATCTTTCACTGCATACGCTGTTTGCTCATTCCAAGGCAACTCCTTACTGACAACCACTGGACCATAATGTGAGAAATAAACATCATGGCTTTCCCGCTTGATAGAACCATCATCTGCAAGCACATCGATAACCACATTTTTGTGGGTTATATCGCGAAAGTCGTCCCCATAACGATACTGCATAGGGTTTTCAGGATTTAACGCCAGCTGGTAGAGAGTAGCCCTCAATGCCGTAGATACTGTGTGAGTCCAGGCAACATCTTTGTTAAAACCTATCGCGATTCTCGATGTATTCAGCAAACTCACCCCCATCATATCAACCTCTCCCGGCAAGGTCGTGTGAATCATATGAAAGCGCGAGGAGCCGGACCAAGGGTAGTGGGGGTTGCCAAATAAAATCCCTCGACCAGATTCAGTAACATCGCTACCGAGAGCAACGGCATTACTGCCAATGCCATCGAATCCTGAAAAGTCAGCAGGCCGCACCACCACCTGCTGACCAAGGGGCATGGCATCCGACATGTTTTTCATATAGCGGCCGACGCCGTATCGAATTCCAACACCAATATTCAGGCGAACAATGTCTTCGTTACTTATTTCCCTGACCCATTTTTTGCCAGCACAACTAGCCGGTAAGTTGTTTGCATTGTCCTTCAGGTATCGGTTATATCCCTTCATATAACCTTCCGAAAACTCTAAACCTTTGGGCTCTTGAACCGATCGAAAATCATCAAAAAGATCTACGGTTAGTACAGACTTGTAAAAAACATCACTTTCTCGATTGGCTATGCCCGCACCAAAGAATCGCGACAATTCACCGTTGACCATTAAAACGTCTTTTGCGATAACGCAGATACCATCGGTAGCGGTAGCATAGGCGAACCCATACCCCAAACTCGCCCAGTCGCTGGCCTTGACGTGAGGAATACCGTAACTGGTCCAACGAATTTCAACGTCGTACGCAGGGGCCGCTTGCCCTGACGTTGCACTCGTTGGGGGAGATTGGATTTCGTCGGTTTTACCCGTGTCTTCGGCTGTACAACCTGCCAGCATTAAACAAGTGAGAAACCACAAACGCTTCATTGACGTACTCCAAGACTACTATTATTAATAGCCAGAGTGTGCCTCAGTTTAGCTCGCCGACTTCATCAGAAGGACAAAAAATACTATTCTCGCCGCATCATTGCGGATCTGGCGGCGTAAACTCCGGGTCATATTTTAGCCGGATATCCTGACCTATATCAGCATACTGCTTACAGCTTTTGTCCGTTTTGATCCATCGTTGATACAACCCTTTGGCAACGATGGTTAAACCACCCGTGTATATAGCAGCGCCACCCTCGATTAATGAGCTTGCCGGGGCCACTTCAGGCTTGGGGGCTTCCAACGTGCCGCCAATACGGATAAAGGGCGTAAACAGGCCTCCGACAGATAGTCCAACGCCTTTGCGCGGAACCGTTTCTATTCCAAGTTTCAGTTCTTCAGTTTTTAGATTGATAGTACCAACGCTGGTAACATTGAGCTTGTCTGTTTTGATAAAGACGACAGGAGCAGTTTTCAGAACGCCGTCTGTTGCTTCAAATAAGTAGGATTCACAAACTACGCTTGTGTAGGAATCCTTTTTGTAAAAAGGATTGACCATGATGCCGATCTCAGTAAATGCATCTCCAAACAGACTGCTGTACCTTACGTTTTCAAATTTTTTCTCACCGCCCCGCACCCAGACAAAACCATTCAATGTTCCGGCAATGTCACGTACATTAGTGCCGGTTCCTTCAATATTCATATCGAGGTCATAACCTTTATAGCGACTTAGGTCTATCACCTGTTCCTCAGCATCTGGAAAACGGACGTTGCTAGCCTGAAGCTTCGATTCCAAAACATAAGAATCCCCCTCGGGTCTATAGCTTAGCGATGAATCGATGCTACCTAACATTGTTGTTGCTCTGAGGCTCGGTACGTTGAGTGTCCCGTTACTCAAGCTGGCCTGCAGGTAAACCGCGCTGAGTTGAACTTCTTTAAGAACGATCCGATCTATTGTTATCTTGAGATCTGCGTCATAGGCTTTGAGTACACCTATGGGAATATTGATATCAGGAATAATCCTGCCATCATCTTTTTTCTTCTCGCCCGCCACAGAATTGAGAGATTCATTCTGGGCCTCGGTCAATACCGCCGCGATATCAAAGTTCCGTGATGCTATATCCGCTGTGATTTGAGTAATGTCACCTGAAACAACTGAGAATTTCCCTCTGACGTCATTCGGACCAATCAACAGATCCAAATTATTGAACAAGATAGTATTGTCGAATGACTCAATAAACCCTTTGATCGCAAAAGGGACATCTGCCACATCCCAACCGCCTATGCTGCCAAGGTCGTTTAAGTGCCTTCCTTTTACGTCAAATACAAATTGCTCGGAATTCTCCGCTGGCAGAAGGTTAATGGCCCCACTGATGTCTATCTTGGCGTCGCCGAGGTTGCCAATTACTTGCTCGAAAGAAATTTTCTTCTCACTGATTTCACCTTTCGCCGTAATTCGGTAGGCAACTGGCGCGGGTTCGTAGGCGGAAAATTTTGGCAACTCCTCGGCGAGATTTACCCCCGTGGCCGAGAGATCAAATCGGATATGATCAGACGTCTCAGATTTATCAGAAAGGATGGTTTCGATGCTGCCAGTGAGATTTGCATTTTTAACACGGAGGTCGAAATTTTTAACAGAAAATTTGTTTCCCTTTACTTCTAATTCAGATTTCATCTTGAACGGATTATCGGTGCGCGGTTCAAGCACAAATTTCTGCAACCATTCATCGAAGTTCCCCCCCGACGCATCAATCCGCATACTCATGTCTGTCTCTTTACTATTGATAACGACCTTGAAATCACTTTCGACCTTCACTGAACCGACGGTGCCACTGTTGCTGGCCACAAGAATCTCGCCAGGTTTCAGTTCAAAAACACCCCGTAGCTCGAATACGTCCGGCGGCCCGAAAGGTACCGGAAAATAATGGCTCATCAATTCCCGGAAATTGGGACCGCTGATTTTGGTGTTTATCTTCGCAGGTGTACCCCTATAGGCCGACGGAATTAGACCGTTAGCAATTAGCTGATTATCTCCAATTTTTATTGTAAGGTCATTCAGTTGCGTACCGGCTTTGCGGATTTCCAAAGAACCGTCCGTTGTAAGTACGTCACTTTTTGTTAATGCTACGCCGAACAATTTTGCGAACCCTCGTGACTCAGGAAATGTCAGGGAATAGTCGACGATGGAACCGATGTAGCCCGGTGCATCTGTAATCTGTGCAAAAAGATCCCCGCTCATATGGCCAACAGCAAGCGTCCCTTTGAGGATGTCGGTGGAGTCTTTACCGTTGCCCCGCATTTTCACCTCGGCGGAAAAAGCAGATGCCGGGAAATCTATCGCATTAGTTAACCCTTGAAAGAGCTCCATATTGGTGCCGAGTATCTGAAAGTTGACATCAGCATCAGTCAACGATGGCGCTTGAGGCAATCGAGCGTTCCATCTAAGTTCAGCACCAGCAGACCTCACCAAAAAATTACGGATATGA
>CAYNZI010000027.1:0-12276 GCA_964401565.1 uncultured Spongiibacteraceae bacterium | reverse complement strand
ACAGTCCTTTAGAGCGAGGCCGTGGTTACGACATTGACGACTTTCAGGGCCGTATCATCTTGTCCAGACCGTTGACTCAAGCCAGTGGGCAGACATCGCCATCAATTGTTCGTGACACTGCACTGGATGGCAACGATGTTGTGCTGGTTGTGGATTATGAATATCTACCAGAGAAGTTGCTGAGCTCCGGTGATGCCGGCGGCGCAGTGAACGCAAAATGGTGGGTCAATGATCGTATCGGTATTGGGGCAACTCACATCGAAGAAGGGCGTAAGACCGAAGACTACTCACTGTCGGGGTTGGATGCGACCTATCGATGGGCACGTGGTAGTTATTTGAAAATTGAGGTGGCGCAATCACAATCCACCCAAGCATCTACCGGTGTTTACTCTAATGATGGTGGTTTGAGTTTCGTTGACCTCAATCCCAATACAGCAACTGTTCGCAAAGGTGATGCCGTGGGTGCTGAGCTGCGTGTGGACCTTAGAGAGTATACCGAGATTGATTTGACTGTGGGCGCTTGGTGGAAGCATCGCGACGAAGGCTTCTCTACTGCACGCTTAGATACTGGACAGAAGCAAGAAGACTATGGCACAGAGTTAATTTGGCAGGCTAACACCGCGTTAAAATTGTCTGCGCGTCTGGCAGCAACAGAACGTGAAGGCGTTAGTGATGAGCAAACGCTGTCAATTCAAGCCGATTATGACGTGAGTGAAAAGCTTACTGTCGCCGGTGAAGTGCGTGCAGTAGAAGAAAACCCGGTGGGGCAAAACGACGAAGATGCCACGCTAGCTGCACTTAAAGTTCAGTACGCGGCTACTGCGGAATGGGACGTTTACGGTATTGTTCAAGCAGAGTTGGATTCCACTGCCGGCTATGAAGACAATGACCGTTACACCGTGGGTGCCAAGCGTCAATTTAGTAAGGGTAGTTTATTTGCTGAAGCGAGTGATGGTGATCGAGGCGAAGCAGTCCAGTTGGGCGCTGAGTATAAACTCACTGACGACATTGATTTGTACAGCAGTTATATGATGTCACCGGATCGTAGCGATCTAGGACAAGATGATGGTCAAATCATGACGTTGGGAGGACGCTCGCGCGTGTCAGATCAGTTAGCGGTGTTTAGTGAATACCAATTTCTGAATGGCAAAGAAGAAGCGGGTCTGTCTCAAGTGTACGGTTTGGATTACAGCTTAATGAATGGCTGGGCTTTTGGAATGTCTCTACAAAATGGCACGCTGGAAGATAATTTGGGCGAAACTATTGACCGCTCAGCTACATCGTTCAGTGCGCGTTTTGACGGGGGAGATCATCGTTATCGGAGTCGCGTGGAATGGCGAGAAGATACCGGTGACACTGATGAACAGCAGTGGTTAATGACTAATAGTTACGACTATACGTTTAACCATGATTGGACCTTACTGAGTAAACTAAATTTTTCTGAGAGTGAAGACAAAAAAACCAGCGACACTCTGGGGAAATTTGTTGAGGCAAGTTTAGGGGCCGCTTATCGGCCGGTGGCAAATGATCGTTGGAATTGGTTGGGCATGGTCACCTATCTACACGATTTGCCGACACTTGTGCAAAGCCCTGAGCGGTTACCTGAAAAGGGTTATGTCTGGTCAACTGAAGCACTGTACGACATTAACCATCGCTGGGGTATAGGTGGCAAATGGGCCTATAAAC
Organism: uncultured Spongiibacteraceae bacterium; assembly: GCA_964401565.1. Classification (GTDB taxonomy): domain Bacteria; phylum Pseudomonadota; class Gammaproteobacteria; order Pseudomonadales; family Dasaniaceae; genus Oceanicoccus. The sequence goes on along the minus strand of CAYNZI010000027.1, from coordinate 10,590 downwards.
GATCAAGTATTCGTACCGATAGAAATCGTGGTCCTTGGCTTGATGCAGAAACCCATTTTTATGCGGTGCGGGCACGTTACCATTTGGTCAGTCAATGGGACGGTTTGCTGGAATATCGGTGGTTGGAAAACAAAACGGCTGCCGATAAGCGTGATGGTTTATTGGTGGCACTCTATCGCCATATGGGCGATAACGTGAAACTGGGTGTAGGTTATAACTTTACACAATTTAGTGACGACCTTACCGATCTTGATTATGACAATCAGGGTTGGTTCATTAACGCCATTGGTAAGTACTAAAACGTGTGGATGATTGATATGAAAATAACATCAGTAAAAGTTGCTGCGCTGGCCGCCGTTCTGCTATGTGCTAATACGGGGTTTGTTGTTGCTGCAACTCAAGTGGTATGTTCTCCCGCACCGTTAGGTGTGCCGTTGAATGACAATGGCTGCCCGTGTGATCAGGATCAAGATGGTGTGCCTAATTATTTGGATCGCTGTCCGGTGACACCCGATAATTTCTCGGTGGACAGCAATGGATGTCGTGAAACATTGACTAAAACCGAGTCGATCAGAGTGAATGTGAATTTTGAAAACGACAAGGCCATTATTCATGAAGTTGATGTTTCTGAAGTCAAAAAAATTGCCGACTTTCTGAATCAATATGCCACCGTCAATGTAGAGGTTGAAGGGCATACCGATAGTAATGCGAGTGATTCTTACAATGTAGATTTGTCGGGTCGTCGTGCACATGCCGTGAAAACCATATTGCTAGAACGATTCAGCATTCCCGCAGAGCGAGTGAGTGCCGTTGGGTATGGAGAACGACGCCCCATTGCTACGAATGAAACCGCTGAGGGACAACGAACCAATCGCCGTATTGTGGCTGTAATACAAGCACAGACTGATTCTCCAGCTGCTCCGTGGGGTAAAGAGGGTGAGTTGATTACTGATGATGTGGAGTTTTGTAAGAATCGACAGTAGGGGAAAGCAGTCCATTCCAATTCATTAGAAGTTGTTCCAAGTATCTGTATTGTGTGAAAAGCCTGAACCGCACACGCTGTATTCTGCATGACTATTGCCTATCACAAGCTGCGGCCAATTCTCGTGTTGATATTTATGGATTAACAATATCGCCGACAATGTCGCCAAAACCGCTCTGGCAAGGTGCGCCTAAGTCCGGCGCATCAGAGCCTAGAGACTGTTGATATAATCCATCTCCGATATTATTCAACACCGATGGCACATCAAACTCAGCCAGTACTTGTTGGCCTAAAACTACAACACCCCTTTTTGGTGCAAGGCAAGGAAGTTTCGGGAAGTTCATTGGCACTAAAAGTTAGTAGTATCTAATTGATAGCAGCTGTTAGGCGCTCATGTGGGGTGACACCACTAGCTTTCAGAAAGAAGGCAGTGAATGTCAGCACGCTAGTCAGTCGTTATAAACAGTAATCTACTATCAACTTGTCCCCAGTAAAGGACGGTCATTGCATGATGATTGGGTTTTCTTCGCGATCAAAAATAGTATAGCGCGATAGATCTTCCCCAGATGCCAGGCCATTGACCATTTGGTTTAAATAGGGGTCGGCTTCTTCTGAGGTCGGTGGTTTACCATTCTCGCCACCTAGGCCAGCAATGAGAATGAAATTCCAGTCCTTATTAATATCATCTGCTTCAGCCACCAGCGCGGAGAAAGAAGCGATTTCATCGGGTAACTTGTCCACACACATCACCGGTGTGATTAAGCCCCTTTGCTCCTTATTTTTTTTCTTTCTTTTTTTGTTGGAAACACTGTCTGCTTGAGCGAAAAGGAGCAATAAACGATGAGGCTGCCCTAATTCGGCTGTCATGTCTAACAGGTCTGAAAACGTGGAAATCATAATTATTGCCTTGGTTAGACGTTGAGTATTCGTGAGGCCTACATAATTAGCGTCATCACATAATGAACATGATAACAAATTCAGTCAACGTCATAACGATTCAGATCAAAACTTAATCTATATGGGAGGCGGGTGGGACCAGGTGGGCTGAAAAAAGGGGGCGTAGCCGTTTACTGTTTGATAAGACGTTCACAATGTCCCTTGGTTTTTCTAATGAGGCGATTCTTCGATTTTGATTAAATGTAAACCTTTGGCTTTGGCTTTGGCACTCAATTTGTCATCTTGGTGTTGTTGCAAATAGAGGGTAATGTTTTCGAGTGTAATATTCCCTTTGGCCAGTTCAATCAAGGCCCCCATCAAATAGCGAATCATGTACTTTAAGAAGCCGTCGCCAATAATTTTTAGATAATAAACCTCTTCGGCCAATGGCAAGAAATTGGTTTGGAGAATATCACAGTAAAAAACCTGTCTGAAACTTGTTCCATTACTTTGGTCGCGAGCACTAAAGTTATAAAAATCGTGTTGGCCAACAAATAACTGACAAGCTGATCGCAGTAATGCCAGATCTAAGGGTTTATCGTCGCTGTTAGGCATATGGAGGGCGATATCAGAGATGGCTACATTATCAATTGGTGAGACGGCAAAGTAGTAGTGGTATTCCTTACAAATACTACGGGAATGAGGTTGGTAGTCTTTTGTTGACGGTTCGCAATCCAGAATACGAATATCCGGTGGCAATAAAGAATTGAGGCCCAATAAAAGATGATCCGCACTTATCTCAATGGCTAAGGTTATTTTTGCCAGTTGACCCTGGGCATGAACGCCTCCATCCGTGCGGCTGGCGGCTGAAACAGTACAGGGTTGGTAGTGGCTCATTTTTTTTAAGACGTTTAGGATAGTACCTTCAACAGTGGGGAGTTCTTCATTTAGCGTATTTGTCGATTGCGCCTGCCAGCCAAAGTAGTGAGTGCCTTTATAGGCGATGGTTACTCGAAAATAATGCATGTTGAACGTTATTCCTGGGATGGTGGAAGACGGACCCCGTTAGAATGTGGATGTTTGGGCTGTGACTTTACGCGTTTGCTGTTCCAGTTCGAACCTTCGGTGATTAGTGGGGCCACCGAAGGTTCAAGCTATAGAAAATTGTTAATGGGTGTTGGGAACAACAAGCACCTTGCCATTTCTACCTCGTTGCGCTGCGCGCGTGACAGCCTGTTTGATATCAGCAACTGAAAAGCGTGAATCAACATTGGCTTTAAGCGCACCACTTGCAACTAGCGGAATAATTTGTCCGAAGGCGCCCTGCTTTTCTTCCGTTGAGGCAGTCTGAAACCATTTTGATAGCCAAAACCCGCGGATACGAATATCGTTGAAAATAGTCGTTGCTGTATTTAGTACCGGAGATTTACCCGACATTGCTCCGTAAGCCACCAGAGTGCCTCCATTGCCGAGGCTCTCTGACAGGCGGGTGAACGTTTCACCACCAACAGCATCGATCGCGAGCGAAACAGGCGCACCGTTAGTGGCATTGGCGATTTGTTCGGCAAGATCAGGTCCGTCAATCAACACGATATCAGCACCCTTTGACATCAAATCGTCAGCTAGGCCTTCGCGGCGCACAACATTGACTGTTTTGATGCCGCGTTGTTTGGCGAGTTGAATAACGTATCCTCCAACGGCAGAATTTGACGCGCTCTGGACTATCCAGTCGCCTTCGTTAAGTTCAACGTAAGATGTCAGCATGAGTAATGCAGACAGGGGGTTTATTGCCGTCATAGAGAGCTGTTCAATTACTTCGGCGCTGGGCTTGCCGAGATCAGGCAAGGGAATAACGCTAGCGGCTGATGCGACTATTTCTTCGCGCCAGGTTCCAACGCCAGGAAGCAAAACTAACTGCCCCACTGTCAAATGAGTCACGGCCGATGATATCTCCACTACCTTACCAACACCTTCGCTACCAGGGGTAGAGGGCAATACGGCGGCCGTGCCATAGTTACCTGCAATCTGTAATAAGTTAGATGGATGAATCGGTGCAGCCAATACTTTTATTCTTATTTCACCATTTTCTAAGGCGCGTGATAGTTTTTCTTTGACTTCGAGTACTACTGCAGGGTCGCCGATCTTATTCAATTCAACGTATTTGAATGTAGACTCAGCCGCTTGCGGTGCTGTGTCATTGCTATTGCTCGCTATAGCAAAAGGTATGACGCCCAGGAAAAGGGTCAAAATTGAAACGATAGATAATTTTTTCATAATGGGTCTCGATTTTACACAGTTGATTATTTGAAATAATAACGCCGATAAATTATCAAGCCTTACAATATCTTGATGGCATAGGGTGATATATGTTTTGGGTTTTGTGCTCACTATCAATCTACAAAACTCTCTTTCGTTGCTTACTTTGTCCGATCGAGAGTTATAGGCGATCAGCATTCTATTATCAGGCAAAGACTGGAAATAGATAGATAAAAATACTCAAAATGTTTGTATTCCAGTCTGACCGCTCAGAGGCATCATTGATGAGGAGTTGATTTGTACTGTAAACGTCAGGGTTTTTAGTTTCGGGGTTAAGTTTCAATTTACCTCTACTCAGGTCGACAAATCCCTACAAGTATACGCCACACCATCTTGGATTATCAGACATATAATCAAGATTTTTGAGCGCAGATCATCTTGCTCAAAGCGCTTATAGTACGGCCATAAATTAAGCGCAAGGCAGGAGTCACATTATGTACATCACCACGGTAGTCCTCGCAGCGGTCACCCCACAGTATGAACCCATCGCTACAATTTGTTGTGACGGAGGGCGAGTGTCGATGCGGGTTGTGCGCCAGATCGTACTAATCTTTTTTCTTATACTGGCTACGTCATCGGCCACGCTGGCTGATTCGGACCCGTTAATCAACATTAACAGAAGTGTGCATGGTTTTAATCGGACACTGGACAGTCATATTCTCAAGCCCGTAGCCGAAACCTACGCGACCTACACGCCACCTTTTGTAAAAACTGGAATCAGAAATTTGTTCAGTAACCTGGGCGATGTTGGTGTAGTTGTTAATGATCTGTTACAGCTGAAGTTCGGTCAGGCGAGTTCGGATGCCGGAAGATTCCTGATCAACACGACGGTGGGCCTTGGAGGATTATTCGACGTAGCCGGCCCTGTGTTCGGTCTGCAAAAGCATGATGAAGATTTTGGTCAAACATTGGGATATTGGTCGGTGGCTACGGGTGCTTATGTTGAGTTGCCTTTCTTTGGCCCAAGTACCGTAAGAGATTCTATGGGACTTGTTGTCGACGTTTTATTGGATCCGCTTCAGTTTTTGGAAAATCCCGCACAGGAGACAAGCCTGACGGCAGGTGAGGGCGTTCATGATCGAGCAGCACTACTTGATGCGGAAGGCTTTATCAGTGGTGATGACTATATATTCATCCGTGAAGTATATTTGCAGCGCAGGGAGTTTTTGGTTCGCGATGGTCAGGTCGAAGACAGCTTTGCTGATTTCGATTCACCTTTTGACGACCCCGATTTTGAAGAACAGGATCTGGACGACCTGGGTTTCGATAGTCCTCTAGCTACCGTGAATGACTAGACACCGTTGCCGGGTGCAGATAACCGTCGAACCTCGCCGGGTGGCGTCCCGGTGGTTTTCTTGAAGGCCTTCCTGAATGCCGCCTCTGATTCATAGCCACATTGCTCGGCAATATGCGCGATAGACAGACGGCTTGTCTGCAGCATTGTTCTCGCCTCTTGCATGCGCCAGGATGTTAAATATTGCATCGGTGGCATACCGGTAAGTTCATTGAAACGTCGGGCGAAGGACGATCGCCCCATCGCGGCTTCTCCGGCCAGAGATTCCAAGGTCCATCCTTTCCCAGGGCGATTGTGAATGGCGCATAAGGCTTTACTGATTTTGCTGTCGAACAGGGCCGCGAGTAAGCCCGAATCAATTTTCCCAAGTTGAATCTGCTGGCGCAATACCTGCACGAACAGTAAGTAGGCCAACTGATTAATGACGGCGTAGAACCCCGGTTCCCTTCGATTCAATTCGGCCACCATCATGTCGATCAAGTTTCTGATGTTAGATGACATGCTCATATCGCTCAGGCCGATAACAATGACCGAGGCCAAAGAGTCCAGCAGGGGCCAAGCCGACTTGTTTTTGAATTCAAAAAATCCACACACCAGATTGGTCGTTGGCCCCTGATCAATGACAACTGGGGCATTGATTGTCTCGGCAGGAGGTTTCTCGCTGGAATGAGCAATGACGTGTTTGTTATCGCCGGGGAATATCACCAAGTCTCCCGCCGTTAGCGCCTGCGTGATGTGGTCGCTCATATGTAGCCAAGCTTGTCCACGGCCGACTAAGTGGAACGGAATGCGACGACTACCCGATGTATCCACAGCCCAGGCGCCACAGAAATCACCGTCGCTGTAGACCTCGGCATTGAGTTGCAGTCGGGAAAGTACCGCACTGAGTGCATCTGGATTATCGAGATATACATTTGGATTTTTTGACATAATATATGGACTTTTAGAGGCATTAAATCTTCTTGATCAGGACTATAGTTCAGTCATCAGTCAGGTGCAACGTGATTGACCAAACGATAGAAACCCTTAAGGAGTTCAACCATGAAAAATGTAAGAAAAGTGTTATCTCAATTGTCAGTGGCGGTATTGTTGATGGCAGGACTGGCCGCTACAGCGGCGGCTGATTTGCCGCAAACTCGTGAAGACGGTGTGACAGTCATCCATTTGGATGAATACAACGGTTACTTCTCCGCTGAGGAGACCCTCGCTAACCTGAAGGCGGGTGAGTATGAATTTGTGGTAACTAACAAAGCCGACAAGCTGGTCGGTTTCCAAATACAGGAGCTGGGTAGTAAAAAGCGTTTGGACATGTTTCCGCTTGAGCCGGGTGAAACTCGTATTTCCCGTGTAACCATCACCGAAACCGGTGTGCGTTATCGCTGTCCGATCAATGTGACGCCGTGGTACGACCTGGACGTCATTAACTGAGAATCATAGAATAAATGCCAATAGCCATTTTCAGCTTATTCAGAGGCGACAATTAATTACCGTACTTCGATTTCTTAGGGTAGAGTGGCCAAGAAAAGGGTGTTTGTTATTTTGATCCGCACACCTGTAGAAACTATTTATTATTGCATCACTTTTTAAAAATGACCCTGAGCTAAGTAATTATGTCAGAAGAATACCGTTCCTTAAAGGCACAAGCTGCCCACTATTTTTCTCGTCCCCACGAAGGTCCGGCGACAGTGGCGATTCAAAGTCCCGCGGCTTGGGTCGGCAAAGATCTGCCTGCACTCGGGGAACTTGCCTACCTGTTTAGCGACCAAGAAGTCTTGGAAATAGAGCAGGCAATGGTTGTTGCGAAAGCAACGGGAAAAGAGACTAAGAATTTAACGCAAACAGATTTTCCACTGCCGAAACTTGCGGAGCGTTTTCCAGTTTGGCACGAGACCTTAAAAAATGGTCTAGGCTTTCAGGTCATGCGTGGGTTGCCTGTTAATCGATGGTCGCAAGCTGATTCAGAAATGTTTTTTTGGTGTTTTGGTTTGCACCTTGGTATTCCTGGTATGCAGAACCCAGAAGGTCACTTGCTCGGCCATGTCATTGATACCGGCGCAAGCGAAGAGGGCGAAATTGTCCGGCTCTATAAGACATCTGCGAACATCGAATATCATTGTGATGGTGCTGATGTGGTCGGGCTACTCTGTTTGAATGCCGCAAAATCTGGCGGTAAGAGCCGTATTGTAAGTTCAGTTAGTGTTTTTAATACATTGTTAAGTAGGCGGCCAGAACTGGCTGCTCGGTTATTTGAGCCTGTGATGTTAGATCGCCGTGGCGAGAGTGGACGAGATAAAATAGAGTTTGTGCCGATAACGCCTTGTCGTTATGCCGGCGGGAAATTAATGACGTTCTATCATGCTGACTATTTTCGGTCTGTTGTAAGACACCCTGAAGCCCCCATTTTTACTGAGCTTGAACAAGCTATGTTTGACTGCTATGAAGAAATAGCGGCTGATCCAGACCTCTACCTTGATATGGACTTACAGCCTGGTGATATTCAGTTGTTATCAAACCATACGAATCTTCACGCACGCACAGACTACGAAGATTATGATGACCCCGATAAAAAACGGCATCTCTTAAGGCTTTGGTTGTCTCTGGAATAACCGGTACGCTACACCTTTTGTGAGGGCCGAGAAAAGGGAATGTGTTTTTCTATCCGTCGCGGTGGTCGATGAATCACTGTGTTATTCGACGTTATGGAAGATGTTTTGGACGTCATCCAAGTCGTTCAGCATATCTAGGAACGTATCGAACAGCGCTACATTATCACCGCTGATCGAAGCGGTATTTTGTGGGATAAACTGAATTTCATCCACTTCAAACTCGATCTCACCAAAGGCGTCAGTGAGTGCTTGTTTGGCTTTGAAATAATCGGTGTGAGGGGCAAAAACAGTGATGTTCCCCTCTTCATTTTCAATGTCACTGACATCAACGTCGGCCATCATTAAGGCTTCCAGAGCGGCTTCTTCATCGTCGCCGCTAAAGACCAAAATAGCACTATGATCAAACATGTGACTGACACTGCCCTGAGTGCCAATTTTGCACTTGGTTTTGGTAAAACACTGGCGGACATCGCCAAAGGTTCGGTTGGGGTTATCGGTCAGGCAGTCGATGATTACCATGCAATTACCCGGACCAAAGCCTTCGTAGCGAGCGGTGGAAAAGTCTTCGCCGCCACCGCCTTTGGCTTTATCAATAGCTTTGTCGATGACGTGGGTGGGCACTTGGTCCTTTTTTGCCCGTTCAATCAGACCGCGAAGGGCTAGGTTCCCCTCAGGTTCAATACCTCCTGCTTTGGCGCAGACATAGATTTCACGGCCGTATTTGCTGTACACCCGGGCCTTGGCGTCGGAGGTTTTTGCCATTGATTCTTTACGGTTTTGGTAGGCTCTGCCCATTAGGATCTTCCACTCACAGTCTTAAAGGCGCAAATTTTACCGTTTACAGTAAGGATAGGGAACTGTTTAATAACCGTGGGGTTATTTGTCGGAGATAACAATCGCCTTTCGCCATTGATTTCGTCGCCGTCGTCGCACAAATATCACGAGACCGCCAGCAGCCCAATATTTCCCATCAGGCACTTATCTATCCGGCCACAGACCTGTCCGGCTTGCGCAAAGCACTGCATACCCGCCTATTAAAGAACGCCCAAGACAAGAGATGAGGATCATTTTTTTATCAGCAACCAATATTTTGGATGGACGGGTATAGCTCGGCATGCCGAATTGGTCGGCAATTGTCGAGATACACGGCGGTAGAATAACACCTTCAATTATGGGTGAATTTCCAGTACTGTATGGCCGCGTAGTAAATGACCTGCTGATCAACCGATCACAAAGGCAGCAAGGACCGTGGAATTATGCTCAGTCGTTTCAATATTATTGAAAGCAGTCCCCCACAATCAGTGGGTGATGCCGAATACACTGCGCAAATGAACACCAAAATCACATTGGCGTTTTCTCTGACAGTTTTATTTGTAACGATTGTCCGTCCCTTTTTCTCAGAATTACCATCAATATTTGCCGTGCTCGGTTTAATCAACGCAGCGGTGTTGTTCGCTCTATGGGCTATCTTTAAACGGGGGCTTTTGCAAAAGTACAGCCCCGTAATTCTTTCCGTATTGGTGAATTTAATGCTGCTTCCCATGGTCATTATTTCAGGGGGTATTAACAGCCAATACGCGCCTATTGCCACTATTTTGCCATTTGGTCTTATGCTGATTGGTAGTTTTCATTCGGCATTGGGAACCATAATTTTCTGGAGCATCGCATGGGTTGCACTCTACTATTGGCAACCGCTCGACCTCGACCTCGACCTAAGTTCTAGCTCTTGGCAGGAAGGGAAGCTAGCTTCGAAAGTATTTTGGCTCATCGGGTCTAGCGCGGTTGCCATGATGCTCTCGATTCAGTTTGAAAACATCAAGCGGCGTCAACAAAAAGCCCTGCTCGCACTCGCAGAACAAGATGCCCTGACCGGCGTATATAACCGCAGAGGTATGGAGCGAATACTTAGCAAGGAATTGTTACTTTGCGATCGAACCCAGCAAAAGCTCACAGTAATGATCGTAGATGTTGACAATTTTAAGCGCTACAACGACCTTAACGGCCACCCCGCGGGAGATATAGTTCTGACTACCGTTGCTAATACACTGAGAAAACATACTCGTGGAGGACAAGACACTGTTACACGTTTTGGTGGAGAAGAGTTTGTTATTATTCTCAGAGACACCGATGAAGAGTCGGCGGGGGTTGCGGCTGAAAAATTTCGCAGTCAAATCGAAGCGCTGGGCCTGCGCTATAAAACAGACAGTCCTACTTGTCTCACTGTCACTCTAGGTTTCTACAGCACCATGGGCAAGGGAGAAAGTCAGAGCTCGATTATAGATAAAGCGGATAAAGCCCTTTATCACGGCAAAGTAAACGGCAGGAATCAAACGGTAAATGCCAGCATTGTTATTGCTTAGCCACTGCGTGGGTTCAGTGTTTAGTACATTAAAATTGGTCATACAAATAACTGTCTACTAAAGTATGTTTGAAGCGCCGACACATAAAGTGGGCCTTACAAAAAATACACTCAAAATACAAATCAATGCGACCTGAAGAGCAAAACCTGCCTCTGT
>CAYNZI010000026.1:0-12389 GCA_964401565.1 uncultured Spongiibacteraceae bacterium | reverse complement strand
CCAGTCTCTGGATTATAGCTGCCGGGATCAAAGGGATTTTCAGCCACATCGCTGGCCCAGGACGAATGCACATCGCCTGTTAACACAATATTATTGGTGATTTCCTCGTCTTTCAATTGCCCCAAAAACCGCTGGCGCGCAGCGGGATAGCCATCCCAAGCGTCTGTGTTAAGTACCTTTCCGTCACTATCCATAACCGATGCGATTACCACCTGCTGCCCGAACACTCTCCACAGGGTTTGATGTTGTTTTGACGCAGACAATTCACCAGCCAACCAATATTCTTGCTGAGTCCCCAGCAGACTGCGTTCGGAACTGGCCAGATCACCCCTATTTTCCTCGCCAATTTGTTCGTCCCTACCGATAACCCTGGTATCCAACATAATCAGATCGAATAAATCACCCGCGTGAAAACTTCGATAAATTCGTTGCTGCCTGTCGCTAACGTTATCTCTTATAGGCATCCATTCAAAATATGCCTTGGCCGCATCCGCGCGCCTATCGCTCCAGGAACCCTCCGACTCGCTATGATTTTCCGCCCCTTTGATCCAGGTATTGTTGGCAAATTCATGATCATCCCACACTAAAATAAACGGGTGACGCGCATGCACTGCCTGCAAATCCGCGTCCTCCCGGTAACAGGCATAGCGCTGGCGATAATCGTCTAAAACGGTGCATTCTTTGTTCGGTCGCGGCACCCGCCCCAAAGAAGTACCGTCGCCAAATTCTTCGTTTGCATATTCGTAAATGTAGTCGCCTAAATGTAACACTACATCCACATCATTTCGGTTAGCAAGATGATGATATACGTTGAAATATCCCGCAGGGAAATTCGAACATGAAACCGTCGCCAGGCTAAATTTCTTCGGTTTACCGTCAGGCAGTGTCCGGGTTCGACCCACTGTGGACATTTGGTTATCGCAAAGAAAGCGGTAATAGTAACTGCTGCCACTTTGCAAACCGGTGACATCTACTTTCACCGTATAATCGCGATCGCCATCTGTCCGTATCGTTCCGGATGCCATTAGCTGCTCAAAACCTTCATCGCTTGCAACTTGCCAACTGACTTCGACGGCAGGGGCTTCCGTTGTCACTCGCGTCCAAATAATGACTCTATGCTGCAGAGGGTCACCGCTGGCAACCCCGTGAAAAAAGTGGCTAATCGATTCGCTTTTGATCGATTCAGCACTGCAGCCGCCCAGGACGGGGGCCACGACGCTTGCGCCTAAAGCACCAGTAACAAATTTTCGACGAGATACAGCCATACATCACCTTTTCAGTATAAACACAGATAAAAGACACGATCTTTGCACTATAACACTGTAAAAAACACGGCCTACATTAACCTTGTCGACCGTGTCTTTGTCAAACATTACCGGCTCAACAGGCCCATAAGTGAACGCTCAATACACCGATGGAAATGTAAAATCCCAGATTTTCTGGCGCATCAATGTGAAGATTCTGGTACCATAAGGGTTCGCTGAGAATTTTTCGAGTGCTTATTCCTTCTACTCCGTTATCAGCTCATACTTATAATCAGATAATTAACAATTTAGAGGCTACTTTCAGTGGCAGACGGCAAATTTTCCATGTTTAGTGATCGTCGTGACGACCGTCGCGATCGTCGCAGAAACGACTTGCCTATCCCGGCCGGACTCGACCGCAGGGTGAACAGTCGTAGAAATGGACAATTCCACTCTCGAGAGTGGTGGTTGCGGGTTGACTATGCCGATGAGTTTGTTAGTGAAAAGGCTTTTGCGGAAGAATTAAAGCAGCTCAAGCAGTTAAAGGCAGGGAAGAAGCCGGCATCTCTACGACAGACATTACCTCGATCTGAAAATCAGGATTAATTCATCTTCAACGTGCCCCGCCTCAAACGCTTTACAATCACCCTGCAAGTACGTCCGTAAAATCCAACAACAAGACCGCTCATCGACAACCAATAAACCCGGTTATCGATTCAACTCGCGAAAGAACATAGTGCGACTGTGAATCATTTCCCGGTAGGTTTGTATCATTGAATAATCTTCCGGCAACATATCAGACTGCAGCGATTTCAACCGCTTTTCCAGCTCGACTAATTCTTGCAGCAACTTTTCTTTGACGCGGTAAGTATTCTGTAAAGGAACGCCGCTTGCCGTTTCGCGCTTAGAACCCGGACGATGAAGATTCAGTGATTCTATTCCTCGGCTCATAACCCTATCCTCTGCTGCCTATTAGCTCATTGATACTCTCTTAAAAACGGCACTAATTAACTCAGTACTTTTTTCCAGTCTGTCCCTGTTCGTCCTAGCCCATAAAAATTGGGGCTCATGATTGATTGCTGCTGATTATATCGCAATGGTTTAAACTCCAGATCAACCAATGAACCTCCCGCCGCCTCCAAAACAGCTTGTCCCGCCGCCGTATCCCATTCGCAACAAGGAGAAAATCGTGGGTATATATCCCCTCTCCCTTCCGCCAAATAGCAAAACTTTAACGCACTTCCTGCCTGCAGCCGATTAATACCGCCAAAATACTCTGTTAACCGGAGCATGCAATACTCGAGCTTTCCGCCCTGGTAGCGACTGCTACTGAGCACAGTAACGGAGGCAGATTGCCGCGCAGCACTTACCCGCAACGGAGTTTGACTGTGACTATCAACCTTAACTGCAAATGCCTGTTCAGGAATACCAATATAAGCAATTTTTTCCATCGGCAAATACACCACACCCAACGTCGCCACTCCCTGCTCAATCAAAGCCACATTAACAGTAAACTCACCGGTGCGCTCAACAAACTCTCGAGTACCATCTAGAGGGTCTACCAGCCAATAAGTGTCCCAACTGTTACGCAGCTCGAAATCTGGTAAGTCCTGCTCCTCCGACAGTACCGGCCAATCAGGTATCAGCGCCTGCAATCCCGACACAATAATATTGTGCGCGCGCTTATCGGCCGCGGTCAACGGAGAGGCATCGCTCTTATATTCAACGTCAATGTGCTTCGTTGAGCTGTATACCTCAACAATTGCCACCCCAGCCTCTGCACATAATGCCGTCAACTCTTCTGCCAACTTCCGCTTATCCATCAAACGCCCCACCAACCCACTTTTTCACACGTTATGGCCACTATACGCCAATAAATAGGGAAGCCACTACCAACAAGACGCTTAACAACCGCCTGCTCGCCCGTCATAATCAACGATCAATTCATTGATGGCATATATTCATGGTTAACTGGGAAGATATAGACACGGTATTGCTGGATATGGACGGCACTTTACTTGACCTTCACTTTGACAATCATTTCTGGCAACACCACTTGCCCAAGCGCTATGCTCACATCCATCAAAAAGACGAACAATTTAGCCGCGAGCATATTCACAAACTAACACAGCGAATTCACGGGACGCTGGACTGGTATTGCCTAGACTACTGGACACAACAATTAAACCTGGATATTCCTGCACTAAAACGCGAAATCCAGCATATGATTTCAATCAGACCCTATGTTGTTGAATTTCTAAAACAACTAAAAGATAACGGCAAGCACATCATTCTTGTCACCAATGCCCATCGTCAAAGCCTGCAAATCAAAATGGACACCACAGGTCTCGCTCGGTTATTTGATGAGATTGTCGTTTCTCATGATTTTCAAGCGGCCAAAGAGCAACCCGAATTCTGGAGACAGATGCAAATATCCCACCCCTTTAATCCGGACAAAACACTGCTGATCGATGATACAGCCAGCGTCCTTCAATCGGCCCACCAATTCGGAATTCGCTACCTGCTGACACTATTACAACCCGACAGCCAAAAACCGGTACGAAAATTGACCGAGTTTCCTGGAATTTTGCACTTTGATGAAATCATGCCTGCCGGCAAGAAATCAGATCGCGCCCCAGGGGGAGTTCAATAACATGACTGACAGACACTCCATGAACAGCCCAAAACGCCCCTTTCCCACGACGAAGGTACGGCTGGACAAGTGGCTGTGGGCAGCCCGATTTTTCAAGACCCGCAGTCTGGCAAAACATGCAATAGAAGGTGGCAAGGTGCACTACAATGGCACCCGCAGCAAAGTCAGCAAAGAAGCCGAGGTCGGTGCAAAATTGACAATTCGCATCAGCCTGGATGAAGTAGAGGTCGTCATTGTCGCACTATCCGACCAACGCCGCGGCGCCCCCGTAGCTCAGTTACTCTATGCCGAAACAGAAGACAGTCTACGAAAACGTGAAACTGAAGCTAAACAGCGCAAAGTTATGAAAGGACTTGACCCCGGCAGCCGCGACAAGCCCAATAAAAAACAACGCCGACAAATTCATCGATTCAAGCAAGACAGCGACAAAAACTAACACCCTCTTCATTTTTCACACATCAAAACCATCATGAGCCCGGCCTTCATAGCAACACCAGGTGCTCAGTATTCATTCAACCACGATAGTGTCAGCGAATTTTACACTTTCCCCTCCTCTGTCATCCCAAAAAAACTTATCTCATTGTTTTTATTAAAATTTTTATAACAGGCTCAATTATTGCATGTAGACGACTATAGCCGAATTACAATGATGGCTTAGTGTTATTAACACAATTTGAACATGCCTGTGGCCGATCGAACAAGCCACCAAGAATTGTGCGAAACCTGAGTAATCTGCACCCTTTGAGAGAAATAGCAATGGAATACAGTGATAGCGATGTACCGATACTGTTCGATACCTGTGGCGAAGACGTGCTTCGTCCTATCAGCCTTGATGAGCTGGACAAAGTCCCGGTACCGATAAACAACGCCTTACTTCACACGTGTACGCGAGGAAAAACCGAGCGCCGACAAAATGACGAGGCAAAGTACGGAGAACAAGAGCGACGCAATGGTCGCGATCGACGCCTATTTTCTTATTACTAATTGATATCGTCCTACAAAAAGGACTGGTCCTGAAAAATTCTCGCGATGGCGCTCGCTACCCATGCGCCACCTCTCTATAATCTCCGCCATGAATGACCAATTACAACGTTTTATTTTTGATGGAACCGATATTCGCGGAGAACTGGTTCGTCTCGACCAGAGCTATCAGGATACTTTGGTCGCCCACGAGTACCCCGAAGTGGTTACTCGCTTACTTGGAGAGTTCCTATCGGCAGTAGTGTTGCTCAGTGCAACGCTCAAGTTTAAAGGCACGCTTATTCTTCAAGCTCGAAGCCAAGGCCAAATCCCTATCATTATGGCCGAGGCAACATCGGACCATAAAATTCGCGCAATCGCCCGCGAAGCCGACAATGCTAGCAGTAGTGACTTCCACACGCTGCTAACCAACGGGCAACTCAGCATCACGATTGATCCGCGTCAGGGAAATCGGTATCAAGGCATTGTGTCTCTGGACGGAAATAGCCTATCCCAGTGTATTGAAAACTATTTCAAGCAGAGCGAACAACTGTCTACCCGAGTATGGCTGGCCAGCGACGGTAAGACAGCCTCCGGCATGCTGCTACAAGAACTACCCGCAAGCGACGATATCAGTGCAGAGCAACGGACAATGAGCTGGGAACACGCCACCAAACTTGCAGAAACACTAACCACTGAAGAAATACAGTCACTGGCGTTTAAGCAAATACTATTCCGACTTTTCCATCAGGACCAAGTCCGATTATTCGAACCAGACTCCCTTTCCTTCGAATGCAGCTGTTCAAAAACCAGAACACTGGACGCGTTGCGCACATTAGGCCAACAAGAACTGGAAAACATTATCGAAGAACTTGGCTCAATCGATATCAATTGCGAATTTTGCCATCAGCATTACCAATTTGACAACAGCGATGTTGCAGGCCTGTTTGACCATCAGCTGCACTAAACGAAGCGCTTCATTTATCGCTTGTTCAATTTGTAGTATTACTACTTTTACTCTGACCTCATAATCACAGGGCAATTGTCCAATTCCCTGCCAAACCTGCCAGTGTAAAAGGCCTGAAGGCAATAATACCAAAGGCAAAGCCCCGCCTTTTCTGTAGTTTTATTACGTAATAAAGTCCCACAAAAAGCCGTTGATAACGTTAGCTTAAGGCCTTAATTTTTGCCATAATGGCGCCCCCTGAAGAGACTGGCTGCGACACTTCATCGATGCGGCTATTTTCGATTAAGTAATTTGCACAACATCGTCACTAGAAAGGACTAAGAGAACCCGTATGACCACTTACAGTAATTTATCCGCGGCAACATTAATCGAGCAGGCACTGATCCGTAACGAAGGACAGCTGACCGATGCCGGCGCTCTTTACGTTACCACGGGCAAGCGTACCGGCCGATCACCAGCAGACCGATTCATTGTCAAAGAGCCGTCGACTGCAGACAGTATCGAGTGGGGTTCAGTAAACCGTCCTTTCGAAGCGGCAAAATTTGATGCCCTGTGGAATCGTGTTGAGGACTATCTGTCTCAAAAAGATCGATTCGTTTCGACGTTACATGTGGGCGCTCATGAAGAGCACTATATCCCTGTGAACGTAAATACCGAGACCGCGTGGCAAGGACTATTCGGCCACAATATGTTTGTGCGCCCCGAAAAATACAACCCAAAGTCGAAAGAAGAGTGGACGATCCTGAATGTTGCCAGCTTCGAGTGCGACCCGGAACGCGACGGCACTAATTCTGAAGGCGTGGTGATTCTCAACTTTGCACAACGCAAAGTATTACTTGCGGGCATGCGCTATGCCGGTGAGATGAAAAAAGCGATGTTTTCTGTGCAGAATTTCCTGTTACCTGAAAAAGACGTCATGCCGATGCACTGCTCGTCTAATGTTGACGAAAGCGGCAATACCACGTTGTTTTTCGGGTTGTCCGGAACCGGCAAGACCACCTTATCTGCAGATCCATCTTGCTTTCTGATCGGTGATGATGAACACGGTTGGTCAAAAGGGGCCGTCTTCAATATCGAAGGTGGTTGCTACGCAAAGACCATCAATCTTAGTCAAAAAAACGAACCTATCATCTGGGATGCCATTCGCTTTGGAGCCATCGTTGAAAACGTTGTGTTGGATGAAAACCGTACTCCCGACTACGATGACCTCTCCCTCAGTGAAAACGGACGTTGCTCTTATCCTTTGGAGCACGTTGAGAAGCGTATCGTTGAAAATGCTGCTGGCGAGCCGAAAACTGTCATATTTCTAACCTGTGATGTATCCGGTGTTATTCCACCGATATCAATACTGTCTAAAGAATCGGCAGCGTTCCACTTTCTATCAGGTTATACCGCTCGCGTCGGATCTACTGAAATGGGTGCTGAAGCAGGCATTCACCCAACATTTTCTACCTGTTTCGGCGCCCCATTTATGCCACGTCCCGCAGGCGAATACGCTGAGCTATTAATGAAGCGTATTGAAGACTTTGAGTCCCAGGTCTATCTTGTCAATACTGGCTGGACAGGCGGATCAGGTGGCGAAGGCGGCAAAGGTTCTCGTTTTCCCATTCCAGTCACTCGCGCCGTCATTTCTGCCGCCCAGAATGGCATATTGCTGAAGACTGAAACTGAGCACCTGGATGCACTGAACCTGGATATCCCCGTGTCCATACCTGGTGTTGATGACAAATACATCAACCCGCGCAAAGCGTGGGGTAATGATGCCGATTACGATGAGCAAGCATCCAAACTGGCGAATATGTTCGCGGAAAACATCAAAAACTTTGATGTTTCTGAAGCAATCGTCGCTGCAGGCCCAAAAGCCTCATAGAATAGCCTTAACTATTTTCCGCACAATAAAAAAGGGAGTCTTTCACGAGGTTCCCTTTTTTTGTCTATACTAGGTCAGACTTTAACAACTTCGCACATTAAAGAGCAAAGACTTGGCCAGTAACACTCACACACTTCGTATTAATTGTGCTCAACTTAAAATAGGCATGAGAGTCATAGAGCTCGACCGCCCCTGGGTAGAATCTCCGTTTACCGTGCACGGCTTTCTCATCACCAACAGAAAAGAGATAGAGAAGCTTCAACATAGTTGTGCTTACGTCTATGTTGCCGCCAGCAAGAAACAATCCATTGATCCTACTGGCAGCAACCTGAAACGACAAACTTACACCAACACCCAATCATTTCAACAGGCTATTCCCCAAGCTAAAAGCGCTCATAGGCAGGCTAAAAGTGTGGTGAAAGGTTTTCTGAAAAACATTCGGCTTGGCCAAAGTTTTGAAACGTCGATTGCAAAGAAAGCCGTCAAGCAATGCGTCGATTGTGTTATTGCTAACCAAGATGCCATGTTGTGGTTGGGCTTATTGAAAGATGTGGATGAATACACCGCCCGGCACAGTTTAAACGTAGGATTACTCTCGATCATCCTGGGCCGCGCCGAAGGTTTGACGCCGGCCGACCTGGAAACCGTAGGCTTATGCGGCATGTTACACGACATGGGGAAATCCAAAATACCGTTGGATATTCTCAATAAAGAAGGTGCGTTCAGCGACACAGAGTTTGAAGTGATGAAAACTCACACCACGCTAGGATTCAATATTCTCAACGAAAAATCGGATCTTGTTGCAGAGATAGCCAATGTTGCCCACAGTCACCATGAACGACTAAATGGACGGGGCTACCCAAGAGCGCTGCCAGCCTCCAATATATCGTACTTCAGCCGTATCGTCGCGATCGCCGACGCCTACGACGCCATCACCAGCCAGCGTGTATACAGCCCCTCGAAAACGTCACTAGAGGGGCTAAGAATTTTGATAGGAGCAAAAGGCAGTCATTTTGACCCCGACCTGGTCGACCAATTTGTCCAATGTATCGGTATATATCCTGCCGGAAGTATTGCTGAGCTAAGCAGCGGCGAAATTGCGATTGTATTACCTTCCCCTCTCGAAAGGAGAGGCTCACCCAACGTTCTGATCATAAAAAACAGCAGTAAAAAATCTTGTGCGCCAAGAACTGTAGACCTCAGTAGCGAAAGTGCTGAAGACTCTCCCTGTCGATTGAAAATCAGGCACTTACTGTCCGATGACGCCTTTGGAATTGATGTGGCCAAATACCACGAAATGGGAACGGTCGCTGCCAGCTAACATCTATATAGCGCCTCCTACCTAGCAAAAAAATACTTATATCACAAGCTAACAAGTTTCGTCGGCTTTTTGCATAATAGCGCTGCAAAAATTAACTCCATACCTCAAAAAATCTAAGACACCTATTTATGAGCGACACAATCCAGAAAATTGCCAGCGCTATCGCTAAAGAATTGCAGGTCGATAAAAAACAAATAGACGCTGCTGTTAAATTATTGGACGAAGGCGCTACCGTTCCATTTATCTCCCGCTATAGAAAAGAAGTCACTGGCGGGCTAGATGACTCGCAAATGAGAACATTGGAAGATCGACTTCGCTATCTGAGAGAACTTGAAGATCGCAGGGAGAGTATTCTAAAAAGCATTACTGACCAAGAGAAACTAACACCTGAACTGGAATCAGACATTCTCTCCGCTGAAACGAAAAACAGATTAGAAGATTTATACCTGCCGTATAAGCAAAAACGACGCACCAAAGGCCAAATTGCCAGGGAAGCCGGGCTGCAACCATTAGCTGATACGCTGCTGGGAGACCCATCACAGAATCCAGAGCAGCTTGCAGAAAACTTTACTGCCCCCGATAAGGGCATAAACGATGTCAAAGCGGCACTCGATGGTGCCAAATATATTCTGATGGAGCACTTCTCCGAAGATGCTAACCTCTTGGCAAAGCTGCGTGACTTTCTGTGGCTCGAAGGCAATTTATCGTCCCGGGTCAATGCTGATAAAGCGCAGGAGGGCCAAAAATTCAGCGACTATTTCGAGCACGATGAACCGATTAACCAGACACCGTCCCACCGCGCGCTGGCTATGTTTCGAGGTCGCAACGAAGGAATACTCAGTGTGTCTATTGTTGTTGGTGATCCAGAGGAAAAGCTGGCGACCCACCCCTGCGAAATAATGGTGGCTGATCACTGGCATATACGCGATGAGGGTCGCTCTGCTGACCGATGGTTAAAAGAAGTGATACGATGGACTTGGCGAATAAAGCTCTACACACACCTGGAAACAGATTTAATGGCGCAATTGCGGGAGCGTGCAGAGGAAGAAGCGATCAAAGTTTTTGCAGGCAACCTCAAAGACTTACTGCTTGCGGCACCGGCGGGACCCAAGGCCACTATTGGTCTCGATCCCGGCTTGCGAACCGGAGTAAAAGTTGCCGTAGTTGATGGCAATGGTAAAGTTCTGGATCATGGCGCCATCTACCCAACGCCTCCACAGAAAAAAATTAAGGAAGCGTCAGCGACAATCGTCGCCATGGCAAAAAAATACCAAATAGAATTAATTGCAATTGGCAATGGTACCGCCAGCCGTGAAACAGATCGATTTGTTGGTGACATCATCACAGCACACCCCGACCTAAAATTAAAGAAGGTCATGGTCAACGAGTCCGGTGCATCGATTTATTCAGCGTCTGAATTCGCCGCCAAGGAATATCCGAACCTTGACGTCACTATTCGCGGCGCCATATCCATAGCTCACCGATTGCAAGACCCTTTGGCGGAGCTGGTAAAAATTGACCCGAAATCAATTGGCGTCGGACAATACCAGCACGACGTTTCGCAAAGCCAAATGGCAAGGTCTTTGGATGCAGTTGTTGAGGATTGTGTAAACAGCGTTGGTGTTGATGTCAACACGGCTTCCAGTGCACTACTTAGTCGAGTGTCTGGACTCAATCAAACTATTGCCAATAACATCGTCGAACTTCGCGACCAGCAAGGTTCCTTTACAAGTCGTGAAAGCCTGAAAAAAGTCAAACGGTTCGGAGAAAAAACCTTCGAACAGGCTGCCGGATTTTTACGCATTATGGGAGGAGAAAACCCGCTAGACAGCTCGGCTGTCCACCCGGAGAGTTATTCTGTCGTAGAAAAAATTGCCAGCGCCAGCGAGCGCAAAGTCAGCAGTATTCTTGGTGATAGTTCTTTTTTGAAAACCCTCGATGCCAAAAACTTCGTAGACGAAAAATTCGGACTGCCAACAATCTCCGACATCATTAGTGAACTGGACAAACCTGGACGCGACCCCAGACCAGAATTCAAGACCGCTGAATTTAAAGACGGCATTGAAAAAATGTCTGATCTGGCTGAGGAAATGATATTGGAAGGGACTGTCACCAATGTGACCAACTTCGGAGCCTTCGTTGACATTGGCGTCCACCAGGATGGGCTGGTTCACATCTCCGCCCTATCCAACACCTTTGTTAAAGATCCTCGTACAGTCGTTAAAGCAGGCGATATCGTCAAAGTAAAAGTGATGGAAGTGGACAGCCAGCGAAAACGCATTGCCCTATCAATGCGGCTGGACGATAAACCAGAACAACAACGACCAGAAAAACGCAAAGACTCAGGTAACGCGTTCACAGGTAGACAAATAAACAAACAGCGTGCAGATCGGAAACCCAGCAGTAATCCATCACCACAGGGGACTTTTGCACAATTATTTTCAGATGCAGGAAAAATCAAGAACAAGTAATAAGGTGCTTTTCTGGTAACCGACAGTTACGGGGAAAACCCTTACAATGGAACTACTAACACTGAATCAAAAAGTAAATGCTATGAATGTACTGGTTATTAACTGCGGATCATCAACCGTTAAATATCAATTGCTGGACGTCTCCACTGAAATGGTTTTGTCGAAGGGCCTAATCGAAATAGGGACTGACGGCATGACCCATAACCAAGCCGTCCAATCTATACTGAAAGAAAATTCGAATTTTCAAATAGATGCGGTCGGCCATCGCGTTGTTCACGGCGGCGATTCATTTCACGATGCTATTGAGATTGATGACCGTGTTATTGCCAAAATTAAAGAATGGATCCCGATGGCTCCACTTCACAATCCAGCCAATCTTGCCGGTATCTTCTCGGCTAGACACTATTTGCCATCAATACCCCATATTGCAGTGTTCGATACGGCATTTCACGCCAGCCTACCGCGAAGAGCATACACTTATGCAATCGACCCAGAAATCGCAAGCAAGCACCATATTCGCCGCTACGGGTTTCATGGCACCTCTCATCAATATGTAGCGCAACAAGCAGCTATCTTCTTGGGGCGGCCGCTAAATGAGTTGAAAATTATTACGCTGCATCTCGGCAACGGTGCCAGCGCATGTGCCATTGAGTTTGGCCACTCGACTGAGACAAGCATGGGCATGACACCACTCGAAGGTTTGGTTATGGGCTCTCGCTCGGGTGATATTGATGCGGGAATTGCCATCGAACTATTGCGTAATGAAGTTGACAGTATCGATGAACTCGATGATTTACTCAATAGAAAAAGTGGCCTAAAAGGCCTGTCTGGCATCAGTAATGACTTAAGAGAGATCGAAGCAAAAGCTGCCGAAGGCGATGACAAAGCACGGTTAGCGATCGC
>CAYNZI010000025.1:0-12494 GCA_964401565.1 uncultured Spongiibacteraceae bacterium | reverse complement strand
GGCCGAGGAAGTGAATGAGACAGCGAAGCGTTTTAAGGCTCAGGCACTTTGGAGGGGACCCCGGAGGGGTCAGAACCATGGAGCGGCAGTGCCCGGCCCAGTCATCGGCGCCAACAACACGATAAATTCCAGCGAGTAGGGTTTTCGATACGAGTAAACTGTCAAAGCCGCCACCGCTGTTGTGCAAAGTAGCCAACACAAAGTGTGGCGGCGATCTGTGGTGCCGCTAAAGCCTTAAACTAAAGTTCAGGGTTTTGACTAGCGAATTGAAACAGTAAGGTTTGATGAAATATTAATCGTTACTGCGGCTAAACACAGAATAGTGTTTCAATTTCACAAGCAGCTTATTACAATCACCCGCTCTGCTTCGATAACTGTATAACTGAGATTTGATTCTATGACTGCCTTTGGTACCGTTTTTATGCCTGAAATGGCCCTGACCCGTTTCGACGGGGAGCAGTGGAGCAACTTTGAAATGGTAGCCAGCGACAGTATAAGTCTGCATCCTGGTGCCCACGTGTTGCATTACGCCAGCACCTGTTTTGAAGGCCTCAAAGCCTTTCGTCACAGCGATGGCAGCGTCAAAATTTTCCGCATGAACTGCAACATCGACCGCTTTGATCAGAGCACCCGGTTATTGGCCTTACCTTCCATTGACCGCGCACAAACACAAACGATGATTGTTGAGGTAGTCAAGCGCTTTGCCGGCGACGTACCGGAAGTTCCCGGTTCGCTCTACATTCGCCCTACTCATATTGGTACCGAGCCCGCTATTGGCAAAGCCGCCGCGCCGTCCAGCACCTCGCTACAATACGTACTGGTCTCTCCGGTGGGTGATTATTTTGCTGGCGGGGCAGATACCACACTGCGCCTGCTGCTGGAAGAAGACGGTATGCGCTGCGCCTCTCATATGGGCCGTATCAAGAGCGGCGGTAACTACGCCAGTGCTCTGTACCCCACGCTGGCCGCCAAACGCGACCTGCAGGTCGATCAAATTCTATTTTGCCCTAACGGTGACGTACAGGAAACCGGCGCGGCTAACTTTCTATTGATCGACGGCGATACCCTGATCACTAAAGCATTGGACGACAGCTTTTTACACGGTATTACCCGCGACTCCATTCTTACCCTAGCCCGTGATTTAGGCATGACGGTGGAAGAGCGTCAACTCAGCGTAGAAGAACTACTAGAGCGCAGCCAGAAGCCAGGGTGTGAAGCGGCACTGTCGGGCACCGCTGCGGTACTGACCCCGGTCGGAACGATGCTGTATAAGGGCCAGGAATATCAAGTGGGCGACGGCAAGGCGGGAGCCACGGCCGCAAAGCTGCGCAAAACACTCAATGATATTCAGTGGGGGCTGGCTGACGATAAACACGGCTGGCTGACCTCTGTGGACAGCTAGACTTTTTTTAATCTACCCTTCCCCAAACCAACGCTGCCAGAGCGCTTTCACCAACCTTCGCTCTGGCAGAAACTCATCGGCCCCAACAATGTTTTTTTGTTGTTGCAATGCTAACCGAT
Organism: uncultured Spongiibacteraceae bacterium; assembly: GCA_964401565.1. GTDB lineage: Bacteria > Pseudomonadota > Gammaproteobacteria > Pseudomonadales > Dasaniaceae > Oceanicoccus. The sequence goes on along the minus strand of CAYNZI010000025.1, from coordinate 10,973 downwards.
GGGTAGCGCTACGAAGGATCTTATAGGCCTCGGTCAAACCTTCTGCGTCTTCAGCACTCATCACACCACAACTTTGTAGCGATTCAAGAATACGGACGTTGTCGGACCAGTCTGCCAGCTCAGGATGTTGCGCGGCCATACTCAGCACGGCGTACTGGGTAAGGAATTCAATATCGACAATGCCGCCCGCATCGTGTTTGAGATGAAACTGCTTGTCTTGATCCACGGGTTTAGAACCCATGTGATCGCGCATTTTTTGCCGCATTTCAATCACGTCGGCTTTTAATGGTGCTACTGCGCGGGGTTCGCACAACAGTTTTATACGCAGGGCCTCAAAACGCCGCCCCAACTCCGTATCACCGGCCACTACCCGCGCCCTAACCAAAGCCTGATGTTCCCACGTCCATGCATCCTGCTGCTGGTAACTCTCAAAAGCCTTGATTGGCGTAACCAGTAAACCGGAGGCTCCCGAAGGCCTTAACCGCATATCAACTTCGTAGAGCATTCCGGATGGTGTTTGCGCGGTCATAATATGAATCATTCGTTGACCCAGACGAGTAAAAAACATGCCATTGTCCACTGATCGCTTACCATCAGTTGCCAGGCCCGGACCCGCGTCGTGAAGAAAGACCAGATCCAGGTCAGAGCTGTGGCCCAGCTCAATCCCGCCCATCTTACCGTAACCAACCACAATAAAATCCTTGTCACAGGGAACGTCGGCGGCCTTCTGCGGATAACCGTGTTTTTCTATGAGGCCCTGCCAGGCGAGCTCCAACACGTGCTCGAGAATCACCTCGGCAATGATCGTTAAATAATCGCTAACCTTCATCAACGGCAGCTTCCCGGTCACTTCTCCTGCAGAAACATGTAACTGATGGGCTTGCTTAAAATAACGTAAAGCTTCCATATGTGCTTCTAGGTCGCCCCAAGGCAAGCGCAATACCTGTTGCTGCAATTCGTCCCGTAACGCCTCTTTCGTCGGCACTTGGTAAACCGTTCTATCATCAAGTAACTCATCCAGCAACACCGGATGACGAGTTAGATGAGAGGCAATCCAGGAACTACCCGCACACAACATGACCAGCTGCCGCAGGCCTGCCGGATTTTCTACCAGTAACACCAAATAGGCGGTGCGACGAATGACAGTCTCAACTAAGGGTAAGATTCGCGTCAAGGTTGCCGAGGGGTTTGCTACTCCTGATACGGCTTGCAGCAACAAGGGCATGAACTGCTCCAGACGCTCGCGTCCAACCGCCTGCATCCGCTGAACCGTTGAGTCTTCCCGCAGCCGTGTTAAACGAGTGACCACCTCTTCCGCCGCTTCATGACCGGACTCTTGCAGTAACATTAAAGCCACCGATGGCTCCAACTCACCGGACCACAACTCGTGCCATCTTGAGTCTAGTTCCTCTGATTCACTGTCGTCTTCCGGGTCGGTAATCACATCGGCAAAGTGTCGACTGACGTTCGCTCTGTGCCTATCCAGCTCAATCAAAAATGACACCCAACTGTCAAAGCCCAGATAAAATGCCAATACGCTTTGTGGATAATCATCAACAGGCAGAGCCTGGCTTTGCTGGTCTCTAAAGGCTTGAATACCGTGCTCTGTATTGCGCAAAAACACATAAGCTAGCAGCAATTCATCAACCGCGCCCGCAGGCAGGCAGTTGTTTTCTGCAAGCAACATCAACACTTTTTGCACCCTGCGGTCTTGCAGCTGGGTGTCTCTTCCTCCGCGGATCAACTGGAAACACTGGGCGATGAATTCAATTTCCCGAATGCCTCCAGCACCCAGCTTAACGTCGTTATCCAAACCGCGACGCTTAGCTTCTTGCCGGATCATTTTTTTCATTGAGCGCAGCGAATCAATAGCGGAGAAGTCTATATAACGTCGGTAGGTAAATGGTCGCAGCAAATCCATCATCTGTTGAGCGTGCTCAGGTTTACCCGCCACAACCCGCGCTTTGATCATCGCGTAACGTTCCCAGTCGCGACCCTGATCCTGATAATATTCTTCCATCGCGCCAAAGCTCAATACTAACGCACCACTCTCTCCATAAGGGCGCAAGCGCATGTCAACACGAAAGACAAAACCATCCGCGGTAATCTGATCAATCGATTGAATGAGTTTTCTTGCCACACGGGTAAAAAACTCACCATTGTCCAAACATTTTCCAGCACCCACAGTCTCGCCACTGTGTGGATAACTGAAAATCAAGTCGATATCAGACGATAGGTTTAATTCCCAAGCGCCCAACTTACCCATACCGAGCACCAGCATATGCTGAGGCGCCTGTACTCCGTCAACCAGCGCCATGGGGGCGCCATACAGGTTGCTCAGTTGGTGGTGGTGAAATTCCAGCGCCTGCTGAATACTGGCTTCTGCCAATAGGGAAATATCCCGCGTGGTTTCGTCCAGCCCGGCCAATCGGTTAACGTCACGCCAAATGATACGCAACATTTCTTTTGCCCGGTTTTTTCTCAAGACAACATCGAGCTGTTCGACATCATCAATATCGAGCAGTGATGAGACCAGCCGCGCCGAGAAAGCGTCGTCACTAACAGACTGTGTTAACGCATTATCATCAACAAGCTCTTTGAAAAGTTCCGGTCGCCGGCAACAGACATCCATTGCATACTGACTGCCAAACCAGGTTCTGGAACATTGATCTGCGAAAACCGGATTTTCTAACTGCTGATCAAACCAGTCAGCATAATCGCTATTGCGTTCTTTGAAGTTTTTACTGCTTTCTTGAAATTCGCCAAAATACGGCTGTGGAACCTGCGTAGTCACTGTCATACCCAACCTATTTTTGTGCCGGGGAAACCCGCAACACCTCCGCTATTGTTGTATCTCCCGCCGCTACTTTCTGCGCCCCAGACAAGCGCAAAGTACGCATGCCTTCTTTCATTGACTGACGACGGACTTGTTCCAAATTAAGTTGCTCATGGATGCAGTCCTGTACTGATTCCGACATCACCATGATTTCATAAATTCCCTGCCGACCAAGATACCCCGTATTACGACACTCTAAACATCCTTTCGGTTGATAGATGATTTTCGGCAAGGAAACTTTCCAGGGCTTAGTTAACGCACTCCAATCCTCTTGACTTACCGTGTCAGGCTGTTTGCAATGTGGGCACAGCGTTCTCACTAAACGCTGGGCCATAACCCCTAGAATTGTCGCTTTCAGCAAATAGGATGGAACGCCCAGTTCTAACATACGCGTTATGGCGCTAGGTGCGTCATTGGTGTGCAATGTCGATAGAACCAAATGCCCGGTTAGCGCAGCTTGGATCGCCATTTCCGCGGTTTCCAAATCACGAATCTCTCCAATCATAATAATGTCAGGGTCTTGTCGCATCAGTGCGCGAATGCCGCTGGCAAAATCCAAATCAATATTGTGCTGAACCTGCATTTGATTGAAGCTGTCTTCCATCATTTCAATAGGGTCTTCAATGGTACAAACGTTTACTTCGCTGGTGGCTATTTTTTTCAAGCTGGAGTACAACGTTGTTGTTTTTCCCGATCCGGTAGGGCCCGTCACTAAAACGATACCGTTAGGTCTATCGATCATATTTTGCCAGCGCGAATAGTCTTCGTTTGCCAGTCCCAATTGCTCGAAAGAGCGCAACAGCACATCCGGATCAAAAATTCTCATCACCAGTTTTTCACCGAACGCGGTGGGCATCGTCGACAAGCGCAATTCAATTTCATTGCCGTCGGGGCTAACGGACTTCAACCGGCCATCTTGCGGCTTGCGTTTTTCCGCCACATTCAAACGCCCGAGTATTTTCAAACGGCTGGTAATTGCCATAGCAACCTGAGCGGGAAATTAACTCACTGTATAGAGAACACCATCAATGCGAAACCGAACATTTCCGACTTCACGACGAGGTTCAATATGAATATCACTAGCACGCTGATCAAACGCATACTGTAAAATCCAGTCAACAATATTAACGATATGCTGGTCATTGGCATCTGGGTCTTTCATGTCGCCCAGTTCCAGCAACTGCTCGAAATTAGTCACGCTACTTAAACTGGAGCCACCGCCAGCACTACCCGAAGCTCCGCGCACAGATTTCGCCAATGAGTAAAACTCTACCGTATATCGCTTTAGGTCAGCGGGGTCTATCAACACCCGTTTAATCGGCCGGCGCAATACGTGTTCAAGATTACTTTTCCAGCCACCGACATTCGGCTCCGCACTGGCAATGGTTACTTCGTCTGAAGAGACATGAACCGCTAGAATATGATGGCGCTGGGCAAATTCAAACGACATCACTTCCGTAATAGCCGGCACGTCTACTTTTAATGGGTCGAGATGAAATAGCGGCTGCTCAACCTTTTTCGATAACCAGTGCAGCAACTGACCCATATCCAGCCGCCCGTCTCTTCTGGTATCGGTCAAATTTTGCGCAGCAATATAGCTCAGTGGATGTAACAGTGCTTCATCTTTGCTGCGGGAGCTATTCAGTATCCGTCGATGATCATCTGAACCAATCACTTTGTCCTGCAGTAAATCGTCCATCAATGTCCGCAAATCTAGCCTGCGCTCACGCGGTTCTGATCTCATTGTCACTCCTTTCACCATCCCTCTCGGGGCGTGTAACTCAGTACATTACACGGCTAATTTGTCGATTCTTTAGTATGGCCTAGTATCGGGATGCTGCCAACGAAGCAAGTCACATTGAGCGGTGGCTTCATGAAAGCGAAAACTCTATACTGCGCAGAAAATTCACTACAGATTTATGTCAGGAGCTCTCCCATGGCAGGTAATACATTTGGCAACCTGTTTGGCCAATCGCCAATCAAGCCTATTCAGGAACATATGGAAAAGTCTCACAGTGCCGCTGAACTATTAATTAGTTACTTCGACGCCGTGCTCGCCTCAGATTGGGAGCAAGCCAAAGCGACACAGAAGCAAATTTCGAAGCTGGAAAGCGATGCTGACAAGTTAAAAAAACATGTGCGCCTCAACCTGCCAAAGAGTCTGTTCTTGCCCGTACCTCGCTCTGACTTGCTGGATTTGGTGGGCATGCAGGACAAAATTGCCAACTGCGCAAAAGATATCGCCGGTATTATGCTGGGGAGAAAGATGGAAATCCCGCTGAAGATAGCGCCGATCATGACCGAGTACGTCGAAGAAGCCGTAGCTACATCAGCCCAGGCGCTCAAAGCTATCTATGAGATGGATGAATTGCTGGCAACCGGCTTTCGGGGCCGTGAAGTTAAAGTGGTAGAGGGCCTTATTAAAGAATTGGACCGACTGGAAAACAGCAATGACAAATTGCAGGTCAAAGTTCGCGCCCAGCTATTCAAACTCGAAAAAGACTTGCCTCCTGTAGACGTCATGTTTCTCTATAAAGTAATTGATTGGGTTGGTGAACTTGCAGATCGCGCGCAGAAAGTTGGCTCTCGCTTACAACGTTTGATCGCCAGCTGACTCATTGGCCTCTCAAAGTCTCGCTCAGCGGGCAAAAACTCACTACATATTTTGGTAATGCACTATGTCTATAATTGCTGAACACGGTCAAATTTTACTCATTATGGCCTGCGCATTTGGCTTCTTCATGGCTTGGGGAGTCGGGGCAAATGACGTCGCCAACGCCATGGGCACATCCGTAGGCTCCCGCGCACTAACGATAAAACAAGCGATATTCATCGCGGTGATATTCGAATTTGCCGGCGCCTATTTAGCCGGTGGCGAAGTAACCGCCACCATCCGCAAAGGTATTCTCGACCCCGCCTTTATCAGTGATTCACCGGAACTACTGGTTTACGGCATGATGGCCGCACTGCTGGCGGCCGGAACCTGGCTGCTCATCGCCAGCATGATGGGCTGGCCCGTGTCTACAACCCACTCTATTGTTGGGGCTTTAGTCGGATTTGCAGCGGTAGGTATTGGGGTCGATTCAGTGAACTGGGGCAAGGTGGGCACCATCGTTGCCAGCTGGGTAGTGTCTCCGGTTATGGCAGGGACGATTTCCTACGGGCTCTTTATGAGTGTACAAAAACTCATTCTGAATACCGACAAGCCCTTCCAGAATGCCAAAAAATATGTGCCCATGTATATGTTTGCTGTTGGCTTTATGATCGCCATGGTCACTTTATTGAAAGGCTTAAAGCATTTAGGTGTTGAGCTCGATCTTGGCTTCGGCAGTAAATTTGCCAATGCCTTACCCCTGGCTGCTGCCATCGGTATCATAGCTTCTCTTGTTGGCAGGGTGTTTCTCAACCGCATACAAGAAGAGATCATCCCCGCCAGTGGCAGTCGCTTCGATAACGTCGAAAAGGTTTTTGCCATTTTGATGGTATTTACCGCCTGCGCAATGGCCTTCGCCCACGGCTCCAACGATGTTGCCAATGCTATCGGGCCTCTCGCCGCCATCGTCAGTGTTATTGGTAGCGGGGGTGACATAGCCGCTAAATCAGCCGTACCCGCCTGGATACTATTGCTCGGCGGTGGCGGTATCGTCCTCGGCCTGGCCACTTATGGGTTTAAAGTCATGGCGACTATTGGTAAGAAAATTACCGAATTGACTCCAAGCCGTGGATTTGCTGCAGAGCTGGCGGCAGCCACGACTGTTGTGCTCGCCTCGGCCATCGGCCTGCCTATTTCTACCACCCACACCTTGGTGGGTGCCGTATTGGGCGTTGGGCTAGCACGCGGCATCGGCGCGTTAAATTTGCGCGTCGTCAGCAGTATTTTTATGTCTTGGGTTATCACCCTACCTGCCGGAGCAGGCTTGGCCATTCTGTTTTTCTTCACCTTTAAAGGTATGTTCGGTACAGGCTAACGCTTCAGCTGATGGCATTCTGCAACAAGACTTTCTAACAGAAGGCGGCTACAGATAACTGTAGCCGCCTTTTTTATTGCTTGTGGTCATTCATTAGATGGTCAAGAATAGTCCAAATAGGCCGAATTCATGTCTACAAACGTTAGTAACCACGAGTAGTTTCTCCATGCCCAAGCCAGTTCCTCCCCTGCTAACAATGATGAATGAACTACTCAGCGAAATGTCTGTGAGCTCTACATCTCCCGAATGGGATTCCGGCAACGTAGCCGTCATCAATAAACTGGCCGACTGGCTAGGCAGCCTTGGGTTTAACTGCCAGATCATGCCTTTACCCGGCAAGTCCAACAAGGCTAATTTGATTGCCACCCTGGGAACGGGCTCAGGCGGATTGGTATTGTCAGGACATACCGATACCGTCCCCTACAACGAAAACCGCTGGGATATGAATCCACTGGGGCTGACTGAACGGGACAACAAGTTGTATGGCCTTGGCGCTACCGATATGAAGGGGTTTTTCCCAATTGCCATCGAAGCGGCGAAAAGTGTGCTCGATAAAACCCTCTCCGAACCGTTGATTATCCTCGCCACTGCTGACGAAGAAAGCTCAATGGATGGCGCCAGAGCGCTGGTCGATCAAGGGCTGCCAAAAGCCCGCTTTGCGGTGATTGGTGAGCCGACCAATTTGAGGCCAATCCGCATGCATAAAGGCATGATGATGGAAGCAGTAACGGTTGAAGGACGAGCAGGGCACTCGTCTAACCCAAGCCTTGGCAACAATGCCTTGGAAGCCATGCACTGGGTGATGGCCGATATCCTGGCGTTTCGCAGCGAGCTACAACAACAATACAATAACCCGTTGTTTGACGTTGCAGTCCCTACACTGAACCTCGGCTGTATTCACGGTGGTGACAACCCCAATCGTATTTGTGGCCAGTGCGAACTGCATTTTGATTTGCGCGCGCTACCCGGCATGAATAACGACGAATTACACGCGGCTTTAGACCAACGATTGAAACCGCTGGCTCAGCGGCTCGGCATTAACATCAGCTTGAGAGCACTGGTTAAAAACATTCAACCCTTTGAACAGTCACCAGATTCTGAGCTGGTAAAAGCCGCCGAACAGTTAACGGGATATAGTGCTGAACCGGTAGCCTTCGCCACAGAGGCTCCGTTCCTACAGCAATTGGGTATGCAGACTATTGTTATGGGGCCCGGGTCAATCGACCAGGCACATCAGCCCAATGAATATATGGCTCTGAATCAGGTTCAACCGGCCGTCGATTTATTTACCCGCTTAATCGGCAAATTCTGTCTCTAATTTCCACGGGTTTGTTGTGGCAAAATGCCAACTCCCTTGCCCTATCCACTATTTGCCCGCACAATACCTGCAACTTAACACAACACCGAAGTAACATCGTGCCCACTAAAGACTACGTTAAATGGTTCCGAAACTCCGCGCCTTACATCAATGCGCACAGAGGGAAGACCTTCGTCTTGATGTTTAGTGGGGAAGCCGTCGCTCATTCCAACTTTGCCAATATCATTCACGACATTGCCCTGCTAAACAGTCTGGGGGTAAAACTGATTCTTGTGCACGGAGCAAGGCCGCAAATTGAAGAGCGGGCAAAATTGCGGGGCGTCGATAGTCGGTTTGAAAATGATATTCGAATTACCGATTCACAGACACTGGAGTGCGTGAAGGATGCTGCGGGCTCTTTAAGGGCAAACATAGAAGCATTGCTGACTATGGGCTTAGCCAACTCACCCATGCACGGCTCACAAATCAGGGTGTGTTCTGGCAATTTTATTGTTGCCAAACCCATCGGTGTTCTTGCCGGCACTGACTATAAACATACTGGAACTGTTAGAAGAATTGACCGAGAAGGTGTTGAAAAACAACTCGCTGATGGCTCCATTGTTTTGTTGTCACCCACCGGATACTCACCAACGGGCGAAGTGTTTAATTTGTCGCATCAGGATGTTGCCACCGAAATAGCGATGGCGCTGAAAGCTGACAAGCTTATTATTTTCTCCGACCAGGATGGTTTGTTAGATGGCAACGGCGATCTCATTCAAAACTGTGAAGTCAGAGCGGTGCAGCAGTTATCTGAACAATGCGACGACAAACAAACGGCCCAGCTACTTAAAACCATCACCTCCAGCATTGAAAATGGCGTCAACCGTTGTCACTGTGTTAGTTACACCGACGATGGCGCCCTGTTACAGGAGCTTTTTACTCGCGATGGTGCGGGAACATTGGTATCACAAAATCACTATGAGCAACTTAGGCCGGCCACCATCGATGATGTTGGCGGTATTTTGGAGCTAATCGAACCGCTGGAAGCAGCCGGAACCCTGGTTAAAAGATCCCGAGAGTTGCTGGAAAACGAAATTAATCAATTCACCGTTATTGATCGGGACGGCATGATCTTGGCCTGTGCGGCGCTATATTCACATCAAGGAATCCAGTCTGGTGAGATCGCCTGCGTGGCTACCCATCCGGACTATCGGGGCGAAGATCGGGGTGAGCGATTACTGGCAGCATTAGAATTGCAGGCCAAAGATGCTCACCTGAAAAACGTCTTCGTATTGACGACACAGACAGCGCACTGGTTTCAGGAATTAGGTTACCTTGAAGTCTCTCGAGATCAGCTGCCTGAACAAAAACAAACACCGTACAATTTACAGCGAAATTCCAAGGTTTTTATCAAACAGCTGTAAACTCAGCGTGCGCATAGGTCCCAGACGATAAAACGGTAGCTCAACAACTATGGGCCGAAAGTCCATAGGTTGCAGGGGAGAGCGATTTCTGCATGTGTCGATTGTTAAACCCGGCAGCGGGACAAGGCCATTGCTCCATGGATGGTGGCCCTCCGAGCGCCCTTCACTCACGCCTGAGCCCGGCTTCCCTTCGGGAAAAACCAGCCGGTCTCATTCGCTCTTTCAGCACTCATCCTTAATATTCCGCCATGGCTTTGTCCCGCTGCCTCATATCGCAGTAAATATTGACATGAGCACACTGTTAGATGGTTGGGTCGGGTACTGTCGCGCAAGTTAAAGGGACTAGGCCGAGGAAGTGAATGAGACAGCGAAGCGTATTAAGGCTCAGGCACTTTGGAGGGAACCCCGGAGGGGCCAGAACCATGGAGCGACGGTACCCGGCCCAGCCATCGGCGCCAAAAAACACAATAAACTGCCACAATCTAGCAGTCGTCCGACTATTGTTTCTCGGGCATCGGTAAATCTATCAAGCCATCGGGAAGCAACATCAAACCCTGTCGAAAATAGTCGTTACTTTCTTCGAGCTCACCAAGATGCGCCAGTAAACGAGCAAGCTCTCCGTAGACTTCTGCGCTTTTTTCTAGCTTTAAACTATTTTCAAAATATTCGCGCGCCTTTCCCCACAGAGAATTTCTCAGGGAGAGCCGACCCAAACACAATAGCAATGTTGCGTCATTATTTCGTTCTTTGAGCCAGTTTTCAGCATGAATCAATTGTTTGGCAACGTCGGCGGCGGCTACTTTTCCGTATAGGGAAATCAATGCCTTGTCCCAGTCTTTTCTAAGTTGTGAGCGAATCAGTTTCTCCGCTTTCTGCATTTCGCCTAAAACAATTAACTGATTGGCGTAACAGACGACAATATCACTATTCTTGACGGCGGCTTTCGGCAATTGAGCCCAGAGTTTTTCTAATTGAGTTGCAGAAACCCCGCGAATTTTTGCAGCTTCGACAATGCTTTCCCGACTGGCTCTTAATACCAATTCATCCAACTTCTCGTCGTCTAGAACGCTGTATTTTCTCAGCTCGGGAATGAGCGCCAACACGGCCTGCCAATCATTCAGGCCTTCATAGACTTGTCTTAACAAGTGTAATACATGAGGATGCTTGCCCGCATTACGGCGGACTCGCGTTAAAGTCGCCAGGCTTTGCTCCAACTGACCACTGCTAAGTTGCAATTCTGCCTGGGTGAGGCCAACCGCATTACTTGCGCCGGTCGTGCTCTCCTCGGCTTTCTTCAAAAAAGCGCTTGTTTCTTTTTCATCACCCAATACATGACTTGCCCTAGCGGCGATAAGGTAGTTTAGAAGCGGGGTTTCTGATTTCGTTGCTGCACGCGATAATATTCGCCGCGACATACTCCAATTGCCCTCAATAAACGAAATAATCCC
>CAYNZI010000024.1:8974-12705 GCA_964401565.1 uncultured Spongiibacteraceae bacterium | reverse complement strand
TCAAATGGGATGTGGCACTCGGGTCGGTACATGAAATGGGTCCCGTGAACGCGCCCTTTCATATTGATTGGGGTACGCCCAATTTAGGTGGTGGTATCGCAACTGATGGCGGCGTATTTTTTATTGGCGCAACAATGGATCGACAAATTCGTGCCTTCGATGTAAGCACTGGCGAGGTTTTGTGGAAATACACGTTAGCCAATGACGCTACGGCAACGCCGATGACTTATCTATATAGAGGGCGCCAATACGTGGTTATCAATAGTGGTGGGCATTATATGTTTCAGCGCGGCTACGGCGACTATCTTTATGCCTTTGCCCTTCCACAACAAACAGAGGACTAGAGCGAAAAAATGAAAAAAGCTGCACTTTCTATCATGGTAGGCGTACTGGTGTTTTTTGGATTAGGTGGACGCGCGCTACTGCAAAACCCGATGGCGACCATTGAGGCATTCGTAATACGTAATGCAGACCTTTTGCCGCTTGAGCGAATTGGGGGCTCATTATTTGATACACACTGTGCCAGCTGTCATGACAACCCAGCCATGCATGCGCCCACCCGACAAGCTCTAGCGGGCCTTTCCAAAGAGACAGTGATGATCGCGATGGAGTTTGGCAAGATGCAACCTATGGCGGCACATTTAAGCAAACAAGAACGTAGTTTGATTGCGATGTATTTATCGGGTGCGGATACACAAAGTTATGCCTGGTTAGACGGTGCCCGCTGTGAAAAATCAATTAGCGATGAGGTTTCTCGCGACGACAGTTCTTCAAACGACAAAACTGAATATGTAACCAGCTGGGGTTTAGGCGTACATAATCAACGCTTTGCTGATGGTGATACAGCGGGTATTAACAAAGCCAATGTTGGTACGCTTGAGCTTGCATGGAGTTTTGCCTTTCCCAAAGTTTCTGACATGCGCTCGCAGCCGGTGATCATCGGTGATGTTATGTATGTTGGCGATAAAGCAAAGAAACTCTACGCACTTGATCGAAAAAGTGGTTGCGTGCTTAAAGAAGCTGATTTTATTACAGGCGTTCGTTCGTCAATTACGCTTGCTAAAACAAGCACAAACAAGCAGCTACTCATTTTTGCCGACTCTTTAGCGACTATTTATGCGGTTGATCCCCAAACATTTGACATCGTCTGGCAAACGCAAACGAAGCTGTTTGAAAAATCGGTAATTACCGGAACCATCAGTTACGCTGACGACAAATTATTTGTACCTATTTCTTCTTATGAGGTCGCCGTGACCGGCAGCAGTAGCTATGTGTGCTGCCAGTCACATGGAGGTGTGATCGCGCTAGATGTCGATAGCGGGCAGCAGCTGTGGCAATGGCACGCAACCGAAAATGCCGTTCGGCAAGGGCTTAATGCCGATGGCTTGGAACAATACGGCCCCTCTGGTGCATCGGTTTGGACAACGCCGATGATTGATCAAAAACGCAAACGCATTTATTTTGGTACCGGCGAAAACCTGTCAATGCCTGCCACTGACTCCAGTGATTCAATCTTTGCTTTGGATATGGATAGCGGCGAACTCGCATGGCATTTTCAAGCGACAAAGGGTGATGTTTGGAACGCATCGTGCTGGACGGGTGGCGCGAATTGCCCTGAAAACGCCGGCGGTGATGTTGATTTTGGCGCATCGGTAATCATGACCCAATTGCCTGACGGGTCTGATATATTATTGGCTGGTCAAAAGTCTGGCGAAGTCTATGCACTCAACCCAGACCCTGCGGGCATGCAAGGCGAGCTAATCTGGAAAAACAGAGTGAGTCTAGGCACCACCAATGGTGGTATACACTGGGGCATGGCGGTATCAAATCAACGGTTAATCATCCCAGTGTCTGACCCTGAGCGTGACAGAAAGGGTTATACGCCCAAACCGGGTCTTTATGCGCTCGATATCGCCAGTGGCAAGTTACTGTGGGAAGCGCCAGTACAGCGCAACTGTGAGTTTGATGATCAATACCGGCCTGCCAGCGGATTGGAGGCCATGCGTTCGGCCCAAAAGCAAAGCCTTGAAGACCAATATAGTTGCTCATTTTATTACGGACTTTCATCCGCTGCCACGGCCACCCCTGAGCTAGTGTTTAGCGCGGGTCTAGACGGTATCATTCGGGCCTATGATGTCGAAAATGGTCGTGTTTTATGGCAGGCAGAAACGGCTAAGGCATTTGATGCAAGTAATGGTGTCACAGGTCACGGCGGCGCCATTGATGTGGTTGGGCAAGTGGTTGCCGACGGCTGGCTCTATGTGTTTTCTGGTTACAGCATGTTTGGCCAGCTGCCAGGTAATATGTTGTTAGCCTACAAAATTAAGTAGTTAAGCGTAGGCACATGGGGCTAGTTAGCCACAATGTATTTTGCGGAATCGTCCCGGCGTCATGCCTTCTTGTTTTTTAAACGCACGGTAAAAAGCACTGGGCTCGGCAAAGCTTAACTGCGTTGCAATATCGCTTAAAGGCAGAGTCGTGTTCTTTAGCAAGTCACACGCTATTTGATAGCGTGTAGTATCAAGTACTGCCTGGTAGCTGGTTTGCTCACGGTTAAGCCGGCGCTGTAGTGTTCGTTCACTAATGCCTAGCTGCATTGCAATCATGGATCGGCTAGGTAATGCCTGCCCGATTTGCAGCACAAACAGCTTATTGATTTGTCCGACAATGCCAGACTGGCTCGTTATATCGCGCAATAATCGATCAGCGCGCTCACTTAACAGTGCAAGTAAATCAGAGCTTGCATGGGGTATTTTTAATGACGTAACAGAGTCACTAAAAGTGATTCTGTTATCACTGCTACCGAAGTGAATAGGTGCGTTAAAAAACTCAACATATTCGTCTGTGCCCTTAGGTTGGGTATGACTAAACTCCACCAAATCTGGTTTGTAGTCACTACCCAACAACCATCGCCCAATACTAATATGCGCAGCAAACATCGCTGTGACTCGGTGTTGGGTGACAGGCAGTTCAACATTAATGGCGGTGTAACTAAAGATAGTGCTTGACCCTGCTCGCTCCAATGAAAACTCTCCACCTTGCCCGCTCAGAAACTGGTATTTGACGATAGCCGCCAAACAATCGCTAATTGTTTGGCAATTCATAACCATGTAACCCAGCAAGCCAAAATGTGTGGCTTGTACATTGCGGGCAAAATGCAAGCCAAAGGTTGAACAGGCGGCGCGCTCAACGGCTAGTTCCCATAGTCGTTGCTGTTGAACAAACGGGATTCGGTTTTCTGGTTTATCAAACTGGGCTTCGTCTATCCCTGCGTCTGCAATCAATGCAGCGGTATCGGCAACACCCAGTGATCGGGCAGTATCAATCACCGCTGTCGACAAGCCAATACTGACTTCACGCTGATCGCTACTTGTTGTGTTTGTGTTTTGCCGATGGCTACTTTTTCTATTGTCACTCATAGATATGCAGTTTATCAGTCAATATCATTTGCGCAAATAGTGGAAGCCCACGCTTACTAAAGCCATGCAGGAGCGGTCAGATCGGTGATGCGGGATTAATGACTTAGTGATCAGATAGGATCAGCGTTCATTTTACTGGCTATTAGGGCGTCATCTTGATGATGTGGGTCTCGAAGAGCAGGGGCTTTAATGCCTGTATTGTCTGCCTACCGTGTTTTGTGTTTGTTATTAAGATGATTGGCCTATATGTTTGGAGGAACTCGAAATAAAGCTGTACAGTTGGCGGTAATTTCTATATCGTAGGCCCAGCTA
>CAYNZI010000024.1:0-8964 GCA_964401565.1 uncultured Spongiibacteraceae bacterium | reverse complement strand
GTCCTACATTTCGCTGTTTTATTCGTAACGCCTCGTCCTGCAGTATTTAAGTTTCAGCCTACATTTTATGCCATTCAAGCCTCATGCAGGCACTACATTATTTAAATATCAGGATATTATTATGTCTAATACAACTAAAGGAACCGTTAAGTGGTTCAACGAATCTAAAGGTTTTGGTTTTATCGAGCAAGAGTCTGGACCAGACGTATTTGCTCACTTTAGCGCAATTTCCAGCGATGGTTTTAAGACCTTAGCTGAAGGCCAGCAAGTTGAGTTCACTGTAACTCAAGGACAAAAAGGTCCTCAGGCCGAGAATATTGTTGCTTTATAAGTAATCAATAATTTTCTTAAAAAGGCAGCTCTTTGGAGCTGCCTTTTTTGTTAGCCTAACCGTATAAATTCGAAAATAAGTACATAGAAACATCATCAAAGACGCCCCCAGCGTTGACACGAAATTTGATTCATTCCGGCATCGCTGTTAGAAACTAAATCTCTATATACATGCTTCAATCGAGTGTGTAGTAAAAAGTCGTGCCCACCGTAATCGAGCCTACTCGCCAGTTAGCGCTTGTTTATGATCAGTAGCCGCGATACGCCAGTTGAACAGTCGGTCTTACAAGATCGTTTATCCCGTTCTAGCATTAATCTACAGGAGAGCTTGCCCGCATTTTTAGTTTTGAGTGTGCTGGCAATAATTCAGCAAGTTGATTTGACTCAAGTCGCGACTATTTGGGTAGGGCTGCGAATTTTATACATCCCATGTTATATGTTCAACATCGTCTATGTACGTACGATTGTCTGGTTGGGCTCTTTAGGGTGTTTGATCTATATGGCATCGGAGCTCATCTAGATAATTGGGTCTGTATTGCACCCAAGGTTTGTGCTGGGTATCTTTATACGCAGCGCAGTGGTCGCAATGTTAGGGTTTATCGTCCGAGCGGTGTTTCAGAAACGAAGCAGCGAGCCGTTAATTCCTGTATACTTCGCCGTCAACGCGCCCGTAGCTCAGCTGGATAGAGTAACTGGCTTCGAACCAGTTGGTCGGGAGTTCGAATCTCTCCGGGCGCGCCAAATTCCCTGTGTAAACTGCAGTAACTCATTGTTCTATTAACGCTATTTCGCGTGAATCATGGGGTGCAGTATACAAATAATCCTCCATATACTTATACCAAGCTAGGTACCTATTACGTTTCTAAGGCTGTTCCTAGCGATCTCAGATCGGCAGGACATATCCCTTCGAACAAAATCTGTTACACAGGCAACAAGAGCCTCTAAGACAGTGTTAGGTAAGCTTGGCCACTATTGGAATTTCCTACGACTACAGAAGCTTGATATTCCTATCGCTCATTTTCTGATCAACAGTGGTGACGGCCCGCTTCAATCTTGCCAAACTATCACCGGTGCGTTAGATATCTACTTGAAACTAATAGGGGATAACAAAGATAACGTGGTCTAAATAGCGATGTAAACTGAAACCTGCGGAGGTCGAGGAGCATGAGATGAGTGTGATATATTCACAGTGATAACTCTATTCTGTTTAGATTACAATGCAGCCTTCTGGTAGTAACCAAATGGAAAGGTTCAGATGAAGTTTGATTTAGGTGGAGCAAGCGCCATAGATGGGCTCGGTAACGAAGGTAACATTTTTTCTCATAGTCTGGTTGATCATCCGCTTCTGCAAATGGACGAAATTCGCAAGCTGGTAAAGCGTACACCCAAGGAGCAGATTGCGTTTAGTGCGGGAGAAAAGCCCGAATCAGCGGATATCGGGACATCGCACATTCATCATAAAAGTGAACACTCCTTAGAGTACGCCATCGACAATATGGAAAATGTTGATGCGTATTTGTTTATCGATTCCCCTGAGAAAGACCCACAGTTCAATCAGCTTTTCCAGGAAATAAAAGTCGATTTGGATCAATTTTGCCAGAAAAATGGGTATCGATTGTGGGAGGCACGGCTTTTTCTATTCGTCTCTTCTCCTGGTGCCGTCACCCCCTATCATTTGGATCATCAGCAGACTTTACTCGCTCAAATTAAGGGCACAAAAACCCTAAGCTTGTGGCCGGCGTTGAACTACGATCTGACTCCCCCGAATGAGCTGGAAGTGTTTTGTTCTAGAATAACGCGTAAGTTTACAATGCGAGAGGAATATGAGCAGCTGCGAAAGCCCTATGAAATGGTTCCGGGCCAAGGGGTTTATATCCCTTTTCTTGCGCCACATTCAGTCAAAAATAATGATGAAGTTTCCATTTCGCTATCGATGATTTTCAATACGTTCGAATCTCAAAAAATTTGGAATAGTTATCGTATCAATCATCTGTTGAGAAACCGATTACGCTTATCGCCCACGTTGCCAGGAACGAGTGCTTGGCTAGATGAATTAAAACATCAATCCGTTCGAACGCTGGAGCGATTAGAGCGCATGGGTTGGCTAGATATATTTCCACCCAAGTTTGAGTAGCGATTTACTCTTGATTAAGCCCTATACCCTTCTGGCATATTTGTAATATGAGGCTAACGAATTAGTATATGGACACTGTATACAGTACGGCTAAAGACAAGCGATCACCCATCTTACGTCGGCTAGGTCAGACTGATATCATGCTTAGCCCCATTGGTTTGGGTACATGGCAGTTTTCGTCTGGAGTAGGAGAGCTTGGAAAATATTGGCCTGCACTCACTGATGCGATCACAAAAGACGTTGTAAGCGTTGCGATAGAGCATGGCGTCAACTGGTTTGATACGGCCGAACAATACGGTGATGGGGTGTCTGAAAGGAATCTCAGCAACGCGCTAAAAGAGCTGGATATTGCCCCTGGAACCGTTAAGGTAGCTGACAAATGGTGGCCAAAAAACCGTAAGGCAACTTCGATTGTCGATACTATTTCAGAGCGGTTGGATTGCCTTCAAGGCTACCCAATTGACTTGTATCAGATACACTGGCCGGAATCGGAATCTTGGCTGCGCACAGAAATGAAAGCACTTGCTCAGCTCGTTGAAGAGGGGAGAGTGAAATCCGTTGGATTATGTAATTACAATAGACGTGATATAAAACGAGCGCATCGGTTTTTACGTAAACGCGGAATTCCTTTAGCGTCAGTTCAAATTCATTATAATTTGGCATATCGGCATAGTGAAAGGCACGATGTGTTGAAGGTCGTTGCGGATCTTGGCATGAGTGTTATTGCGTGGTCACCGTTGGAGCAGGGATTATTGAGCGGGAAGTTTCACAATAATGATGAAGAGGCGCTTAAGCTTCTGAAGCGAGATCGGGTCAAAATGTTTGGTTTAACGTCGGCTCGACTTGAAGAGACACAGGCACTCATTGATACGCTCGGAAGGATTTCAACGATTCACAATGCTACACCAGCACAAATTTCACTGGCATGGATAAGGCAATATCACGGCAATCTTATGCTTGCTATTCCTGGAGCAAATTCTGCCGAGCAGTCATTGAGCAATAGCCGTTCCATGGATATTTTTCTCAGTCAATCAGAGCTGGAAGAGCTGGACATCGTTTCACGAGGATTGTAACTGTCAAGCAGAGAGTCAACTCGAGTTAACAGCTTCATGCGACGCCGGGTTAAAGCATATATGGCAGAGCGCGCAATACACACCTAAATTTTAAGAATCCCGGCAGCGTCTCGAGAAAGGGGCAGGTGTCTGAAGCGGGTTCCGGTGGCATCAAATATTGCATTACATAATGCAGGCGCAATAAGTGGGGTCGCAGGTTCTCCCACACCGGACGGTGCTTCACTACTGTTTACAATTTGAACGTGTATGTTTGGCACTATGTCTATGCGTAAAACAGGGTAGTCGTGGAAATTACTGCTCATCACAGCACCATTTTCTATCGTTAATTCGCTATATAGTGCGGCGCAGAGTCCATAGTTTATACTGCCTTCCATCTGCTTTCGAACACCATCCGGATCGATAACTAGTCCGCAATCCACGGTGCACCAAACGTCAGATATTTTAAGAAAATCGCCTGTCGTTTCCAGTTTTACGACCATCGCAACAGAAGTACCAAAACATCGATACATTGCTACGCCTTTACCGGCCCAGAGGCTAGAATCATCCCAACCGGAAAATTGACGGGCCAGGGTAAGAACGCGATTTAGGCGGGGTGCTTGGCTAAGCTGCAACCGAAACTCTATCGGGTCGCTCTTGGCAGTACTGGCAAGCTCGTCGACGAATGATTCTAAAAAGAACCCATTATAAGAATTTCCGACCGAGCGCCACAAGGCAGTTGGTATACCTGCGTCCAGATAACTCAGTTGTATGGATTGGATAGGAATTTTGTAGGGAAGAGAATGTAAGCCTTCGATGGCTTGGCTTTCGTATGTAGGCTTGCCTCGAGCCTGACGCCAGAACTGTAAAATACGGCGCTCGGCTTGATCAAGCCAATCTTCGTTTTTCTCATGACTTGGCTTCGGTTCGGTAGAAACTATGCGAGACACTATCTGAGAAACTCCGCCTTCAGCATCTAAGGTTGCGCTGAGTCTAGCTGACATCGCGGGTCGATAGAATCCATGTTGAAAATCGTCTTCCCTGCTCCACAGAACTTTGACAGAGTGGCCAATTTTTTTGGCCAAGTTGCAAGCCTCTTCCACATAATCTTGTTTTAAACGACGGCCGAATGCGCCGCCTATATATGTTGTATACAGTTCTATTTTGTTTTCCGGTAACCCACTTATTTTCTGAGCAATTTTCCGAGCTTCCGAAGGCTTCTGTGTTGGCGCCCATATTTTCCACAATCCCTCTTCCAAAATAACGGTACAATTCATAGCCTCCAATGGAGCGTGGGCTAAATAGGGAACACTGTAATCAGCAGCCACGTTAACGGCTTCGCCTCCTGAAATTGAAGCCCAGCCTTGGCTAAACACTTCCTCGCCCACCGTGCTCAGTTCTTGAATAAGGTTGCTGCGTATCTCCCTATTGTTTATTGGCGGAGCCTTTGTATGAGACCACTCAACTTTTATCAATTTTCGAGCAGCGTTGACTTTATAGTAGTGTGATCCAACTAGCGCAACCCTATCCGGGAGCGTAACTACGGTAATGTCGTCAGGTGCGGTATGGTTTATCCAGCTATAGTTCTTAACCTTTTGATTTGAATGCGGGCTTCGAATCAACACGGCTACCGGCAAGTGCTCAAAAGCAATGTCAGAACAATACGTCGCCCGCCCCGTGGTTTTTTCGATATCGTCTCGCGCTGGAATTTCTATCCCAATCCATGAATACTGATCTTGAGGCTTAAACAGAACTTCATGTGCATTGCTCATTGCAGCAATTTCATTCAGAAAATATGAAAAAGGCAGCACAGTATTTGTCTTCATATTGGTGACTGTTCTATCTTGAACAGTTACTTGGCGTTCATCTAATCCCCATCGCTTGCTGGCAGCGAGCGCGAGCTTTTTGTGCAGTGAGGCCCCGGCAAAACGTAAAGATGGCCATAGCGAACGAATACTGGAGCTCGCTCCTGTGCCCCAGCTTGGCTCGTAACGAGGATTGACACGAGCGGAACCAAGCTCGGGCATCCTTATTGTGATAAGTGATGGATGAGTGTTAATTTCTTCTGCCAAAATAGTCACTAAACTATTGATCACGCCTTGGCCTATCTCTACCTTATCTAAAGAAAAAATCAGTTCATTGTCTGGAGTAATTTCAAGCCAGGAATTGAAGTGCGAAACAGGTATGGATGGTTCGGAGGTGTTCTCACTTGTTGCGCGCATGGTGACAAGTACCGATCCGCTGGCAAGCATAGAAAATTTGATTAATTCCCTGCGTGAGATTTTTTGCGGGCTCATATTCCCTCTACATATTTGGTCGGTGTACGTGTCAAGTTTTATTATACCATGTCTACATGTCGATAATATGTTCTAACCGGCCATCAAGTTTTCGCGAGACACACCAAGGGAGCGGAACATACGACTTGTGTGTTTTGGCAGAAACAGCAACGCTAACCCGGTCATTTTTTCAAAATGAAATCATGACCGAGATGAGATTTTCAGTTAACCTACCGCTAGTCATACTTGTCTTCCTATTCCAATTTATTGAATGCCCAATGGAGTACCACCATGGTTAGTATTACCCATCGTACAGTCAGCAGTAATAACATTCGCATTCATCTGGCTGAGGCTGGTGAGGGCCCCACTGTATTGATGATTCACGGTTTTCCTGAGTCCTGGTATTCATGGAGGAAGCAGCTCTCCTTTCTGGCAGAGCAGGGCTATCATGCGGTGGCAATGGATGTTCGAGGTTACGGGCGGTCTTCGAAACCTTGTAATGTTGAGGACTACCGAATGATGCTGAAGGTAGGGGACGTAGTCGGTGTTGTAAAGGCTATCGATAACGGCAAGGTGACTGTGGTGGGTCATGACTGGGGCGCGCCTATCGCCTGGAATTCTGCGTTGTTAAGACCGGATTTGTTTTCAGGGGTTGCAGGTTTGTCGGTGCCGTACTCGGCGGGGGGAGGAGCCGCTCGTCCCACTGAGATGTTTTCCATGATGGCAGGAGACGATGACTTTTATATTAATCACTTTCAAGAAGTGGGCAAAGCAGAGCGAGAAATCGAAGCGGATGTTCGGAAGTGGATTCTCGGATTTTATTGGGGAGCCGGCGGTGATGTTGTCGATGGGCCGAATATCAGTATGGTCAGAAGGGGTGGGACGCTCAGTGAAAAATTTGTTTATCCTGACGTTATGCCAGACTGGATGACCGACCAAGATCTTGACGTTTATACGCAAGAGTTCGAGTATTCGGGATTCTTTGGCCCTCTTTCACGGTATCGTAACGTTGATCGCGATTGGGAAGATTTCAGTGCTTTTGCGGGCCAGCCGATTACAATTCCTGCCTTGTTTATCGGTGGAGAAAAAGATGGCCCTACGGTCTGGGGAGCCAGTGCCATTGCCAATTATACAAAAACGTTACCAAAGCTCTTTAAAAGCGAAATATTGCCTGGGGCCGGGCATTGGATTCAGCAGGAGCGCTCCGAGCGAACAAACGAGTTACTACTGGAGTTTCTCAAGAGTTTATAATAGGCCATTTACACTACGGGCTACAGATTTGACGCCAGTTTCTGTCGTCAAATCTGTAGCCCGTTAGTCAGTTTATACAGTGTTTTGTCCTGCCAGCTTCTGTTAAAATTCCACGCTCGTCACTCGTTTGTTTAATACACCAAGACGACACATCCAACCTATTGGGACCTTATGCTACGACTCAACGATATTCAATTGCCGCTCAGTCACAGTGATGAAGATTTGGCCGCTGCCATTGTTGCGAAACTACGTATTGCAAAAAGTGATCTCATTAGTTTCTCAATGTTTAAACGCAGTTATGATGCTCGCAAGAAATCCCATATTCTGTTGATATACCACGTAGATGTGGTGTTATCCGCTAACGTTGAGCAGCAGGTGTTAGCGCAGTTTTCTAACCAGAATTTTGTCAAAATCAGCCCCGACACCCGCTATCATTTTGTTGCCCAGGCCGATGAGCATTTCCCCGGCGACAATCAACAGCGCCCTATCATTATTGGCTTTGGTCCCTGTGGGATTTTGGCGGCTCTGGTGTTGGCGCAAATGGGCCTGAAGCCGATTGTGTTGGAGCGTGGTAAAGATGTTCGCCAGCGCACGAAAGATACGTGGGGTTTGTGGCGCGACAGAAAGCTAAATACTGAATCAAATGTGCAGTATGGAGAGGGTGGTGCCGGTACGTTCTCCGACGGAAAACTGTATAGCCAAGTAAAAGACAAGCGGCATTTAGGGCGTAAAGTGTTGGCCGAGTTTGTGAAGGCTGGTGCGCCGGAAGAAATTATGTTTGTCAGCAAGCCTCATATTGGCACGTTTAAGCTGGTCAAAATGGTTGAAGCAATGAGGGCCGAAATCACCCGGTTGGGTGGTGAAGTCAGATTTGATCAGAAAGTTGAAACCATTCATCGAGCTAGCCTCTCTGCTGAGACTGGTCAGACCACTGGAGTTACTTTGGCTAGTGGAGAAACGCTGAGCAGTCGACATGTGGTTCTGGCGATTGGGCACAGCGCCAGGGATTCATTTGAGATGTTACTGAATCAAGGTGTTTATATTGAAGCGAAGCCGTTCTCAGTGGGTTTTCGAATTGAGCATCCCCAGTCGATTATTGATAGTGCTCGATTTGGAGACTTTGCCGGCAACCCTATTTTGGGGGCAGCAGATTACAAGCTGGTTCACCACGGCAGCAATGGCCGTAGTGTCTACAGCTTTTGTATGTGCCCTGGTGGTACCGTGGTTGCAGCGACCTCAGAAGAGGGTCGGGTGGTGACAAACGGCATGTCGCAATATTCTCGCAATGAACGCAATGCGAATTCGGCAATCGTGGTTGGCATTACTCCGGAACAAGATTACCCCGAACACGTTTTAGCGGGTATTGATTTGCAGAGAAATCTGGAAACCTTGGCCTATGAGTTAGGCGGTGAGAACTATAATGCCCCGGCACAGTTAGTGGGGGATTTTTTAAACAACAGACCATCTAAAAAATTGGGTGCGGTAACCCCATCGTATCAACCCGGTGTTACCCTTACAGACTTATCAGAGGCGCTGCCAGATTTTGCGATTGATGCTATTCGGGAAGCGATCCCTGTTTTTGATAAAAAAATTAAGGGTTTTGCCATGGAAGACGCGGTGCTCACCGGTATTGAAACCAGAACGTCGTCGCCTATCTGCATTAAGAGAGGCAAGGATTTCCAGAGCCTCAATACTTTCGGCCTATACCCTGCCGGCGAAGGTGCTGGATACGCCGGCGGTATACTTTCTGCGGCCATCGATGGGATTAAGGTTGCGGAGGCCGTGGCTCTTGATATTTTAAAGCCAGGGCCGGCGTGATTCCGTCACTCACCGCTATCGCGACGTTCAAATAAGTCGATTCGCGCGCGTCTGATACCGTCGACTGACTGTGTCTTTTTCTGCAACAGTTGGGTGGCCTGAGTTG